>NZ_JAEQCB010000139.1:0-16492 GCF_020738785.1 Microcoleus sp. PH2017_05_CCC_O_A
TTCTTTTTGCTGGGGGAACACTTGAGCCGTTTGGAGCGTTTGTCCGATCGCACAGAAATTGAATCCGCCGCCCTGCTAGTCGCCCATCTAGCCCAGGGTATTTTTCACTTGCTAGCCCTAGCAGGCCTCGCGCCCCAAGTCCAAGTCTGCTGTGCCACCAGAGTGCCACTCATCCCAAATTTCACAGATCCGAACTGGCAAACCGGGTTTAGTATACCCTCTGGGGGAACCTTCAGCTTGCCAGAGCTAGCTAACCTAGAGGCAGAACTTTCCTCACAAACTGGCAGCCTGTACAGATCCAGCTCCCGTTCCCGGCAAACGAGCGACAGCAAACACTTGACAAATTTCCATATTAATGCTAAAGAATTAGCTGCACTGCAACAGTTGGGGAGTGCAGAACTAGGAGAGGGGATTGCCGATCGGGGGACTTGGATATCAGTAGAAAATATTTTGCGGCAATATGCCCAGTATCATTTAGGTTGCACGATTCGATCGGGAAGCTCGATCGACACGTACTTGGAGAGTTTTGAGTTTTAAATTTTGAATCTCGTGGAGTAAAAATCTCACCCAGCTTGCGGGATATCCGAACCTGTAAGCAATTTCAGGTAAATGCTCAAAATTCTTGCAAAACTAGATAATAAGAAAAGTTACGAGTTATTAAATTTAGAGGTTAACGCCTCAATTTGAAATTCCCATCCCCCCCAAGCTCAACCATCCCAGGCGATCCACCCCAAATCCTATGATGCGACTGTCCGATACTGATTTGAGAAGATCTATTTTAGCTGTGACCCACCACAAGATGGAAGAACGAGAAAATTTTCCAGATTTTAACTCATCGCCCGTCTTTGCCGATCGACAATGGAGTAACGCCCAAGACCCAGAAATGGACAAATATCCCACAAATCCAGAAACAGACTGGAACAACGGCAACAGCCAGCAACCAGAAGCCATCCCCGCGCTGTCAACAGCAGCAACCGCAGCAGATCTCGCGGAAGCAGCAGGCGAAACTCCCGAGCAAGAAACCGGATTTCTGCCGGTGCTCAAAAACCGAAATTTTCTAGCGCTGTGGAGCGGGCAAGTTTTTTCGCAACTAGCAGATAAAGTTTATCTCGTACTGACGATCGCCCTGGTAGCCAGTAGATTTCAAGCGCCAGATCAAACCATCAGCAGGTGGGTATCGGCAATCATGATCGCCTTTACCATACCTGCGGTGTTATTTGGGGCTGCTGCGGGCGTATATGTCGATCGTTGGTCAAAAAAAGCAGTGCTCGTAGCCACAAACCTGCTGCGGGGAGGCTTCGTCTTGACATTGCCTTTGCTGTTGTGGCTCTCCGACGGCTGGGAACTCGGTCAACTACCGCTCGGATTCTGCCTGCTGCTGCTAGTAACATTCCTAGTTTCCACCCTAACTCAATTTTTCGCCCCAGCAGAACAGTCAGTAATTCCCTTAATTGTTGAACGCCGCCACCTGCTATCGGCAAACTCGCTCTACACCACAACCATGATGGGTTCGGTGATTATCGGCTTTGCAGTCGGAGAACCCTTACTAGCCTTAGCCGACACTCTATTTACCAATCTCGGTGGCGGACTCGGCATCGGCAAAGAATTAGTAGTCGGCGGAAGTTACGCCTTCGCCGGAGTGCTGTTGCTGTCGATGAAAACAGGCGAAAAAAACGAAGTCGAACACGAACCGCCGCATCCCCTAGCAGATTTAAAAGACGGTTTGCGTTACATCAACGATCAGCCAAAAGTCCGCAATGCTTTAATTCAACTAATTATTCTATTTTCCATTTTTGCAGCCTTAGCAGTTCTAGCGGTGCGGCTGGCAGAAATCCTGCCCGGTATGAAAGCGTCACAATTTGGATTTTTGCTGGCTGCGGTGGGCGTCGGGATGGCTGCTGGGGCGACGACTGTCGGCTATCTCGGCCACAAATTTTCTCATTCCCAACTTAGTTTAATCGGATCTGTTGGTATGGCAGTTGCTCTGATGGGTATTTCTGCATTTACACACCATTTGTGGATCTCGGTGCTGTTCATTACCCTGTTGGGTTTGTTTGCTTCGTTGGTGGGAGTGCCGATGCAGACGACAATTCAAGCAGAAACCCCAGAAGAAATGCGGGGAAAAGTTTTCGGGCTGCAAAACAATGCGACTAATATCGCTTTGAGTTTACCATTAGCTTTAGCGGGAGTAGCAGAAACATTTCTGGGTTTGCCGACGGTATTTTTGGCTTTAGCGGGATTGGCGATCGCAGGTGGCGTCTTAACCTGGTATATTTCCCGTAGCACTAATAGCAAAGTCGATCGAATTTAAAACATAACAAACTCTGATTTACTCGAATGCACATCGCTTGGCTAGGAAAAAAATCACCTTTTTGCGGTAATGTAACTTACTCCAGGGAAGTCACTAACGCCTTATTAGACCGGGAATACCAGGTCAGTTTCCTGCACTTTGCCCAAGAAGCGGGCCAAATTGACAGGAATAATGCCGCGTGGAGCGTAGCAAATGGAAAATGGGGAAGTGGAATTACTCCAACTTCATATACCAATTCGCTTTCGCCCGCGAGTTGCAACGAAGTTTCTTTACCCTGTCACTACAAATCGCAAATTTATACGATTCCAACTCTCAAATCCCGCACAGTGTTGATGAAGTCTTTGCGGCGGCTGAAACCGGATGTTGTTCACGCTTCCCTGACGCTTTCGCCCCTAGACTTTTTGCTGCCGGAAATTTGTCAGGAATTGAATTTGCCTTTGGTGGCGACTTTTCACCCGCCGTTCGATCGCAAATTGCGGAATTTGACATCGGGAACCCAACACCTGATGTATCAACTGTACGCTCCGTTTTTGGCTAACTACGACTCGACGATCGTCTTTTCTTACATTCAGCGAGATATTTTGGTGAAGTTGGGAGTGCCGGAAGAACGGGTAGCTGTGATTCCCAACGGCGTAGACGCCCAGAAGTATTCGCCCGGGCCTTCGGGGTTGAAGTCGGAGTTAAAAGCCGATCGCATATTTGTATATCAAGGCCGCATTGCCCCCGAGAAAAATGTTGAGGCTTTGCTGAAGGCCTGGAAACAATGTAATTTTGGCCCTGGCAACGTATTGGCGATCGTAGGCGACGGGCCCCTCGCCGCCTCGCTGCAACTGTCCTACGGCGAAGAGGACGGCATTGTATGGCTCGGATTTGTCGCCGAGGAGGAACGCCGGATCGAAATTCTGCGCGGTGCAGATGTATTTATTCTGCCTTCTTTGGTGGAGGGATTGTCCCTGTCGCTGCTGGAAGCGATGGCCTGCGGTTTAGCTTGCTTGGCAACGGATGCCGGTGCTGACGGCGAGGCGTTGGAGGAAGGCGCGGGGATAGTTTTGAACACTCAGCGGGTGCGGAGTCAGTTACTAACTTTGCTGCCGTTGTTTTGCGATCATCCTGAGTTTGGAATGCTGCTGGGCCAAAAAGCGCGCCAACGGGCGATCGAGCGCTACACTCTCAGTCAAAATATTACTGAGTTGGAAAAGCTTTATGCAGAAGTTTTGCAGAGGCAGCGCGTGCCAGTTCGCGGTTTAGCATGATTTAGCAGGAACAAGAAAAGGAAGAATGCTCGTCCCCAGGCAGAGCCTCTGGGTATCGGTTCCCAGGCTCTGCCTAGGAACCAGTTCAATGCCCAATTCTCAATCCCTCCGCTTCGCTTCGCCCAATTCCCAACAGAATGACTTACAAAAATCCTGCTCCTACAGTTGATATTATCATCGAATTGGTCGATCGCCCGCAGCGACCGATCGTACTTATAGAACGCCTGCATATTCCCTACGGCTGGGCGATTCCCGGCGGCTTTGTCGATTATGGGGAATCGGTAGAAACGGCGGCAAAACGCGAAGCTTTAGAAGAAACAAGTTTGAATGTAGAATTAATCGAGCAATTTTACGTTTATTCCGATCCAAATCGCGACGCGCGACAACATACTATTAGTATTGTATTCTTGGCTGCGGCAACGGGGGAACCTCAAGCTGCGGATGATGCTAAAAATTTACAACTTTTTGAGTCTTGGCAGATTCCCGAGCAATTGTGTTTCGATCACGATATCATTTTACGCGATTATTGGCGTTACCGTCATTATGGATTGCGGCCGCGTTTGACAGTTGACAGTTGACAGTTGACAGTTGACAGTTGTTATGTTTTGGTGACAATAACCAAATAACCAATTCCCAATTCCCAATTCCCAATTACCAATTACCAATTACCAATTACCCATTACCCATTACCAATGAAAATATTGACAATATTAGGTGGAGGTGCATGGGGTTCGGCCCTGGCAAATCTGGGAGGTAAAAAGGGCGATCGGGTAAATTTGTGGTCGCGCCGCAGTTCTTTTAGTCTAGAATCGGTTATAACTGGCGCGGATGTTGTGGTTTCGGCGGTTTCGATGAAAGGAGTTGGCGAAACAGTCGATCGCCTGCTTGCCTTAAATCCAAATCCCCGTACAATTATAGTTACTGTCACCAAAGGTTTAGATCCCGCCACGACGCGCACTCCATCTCAAATTTGGCAAAATGCCTTTCCTAATAATCCAATTGTCGTACTTTCCGGCCCCAATCTTTCCGAAGAAATTCAGCGAGGATTACCCGCTGCGACGGTAGCGGCGAGTTTGGATTTAGCGGCGGCGAAGCAAGTGCAAACTATTTATAGTTCGGATATTTTTCGGGTTTATGTCAATCAAGATCCCCTGGGGACTGAGTTGGGGGGCACTTTGAAGAATGTTTTTGCGATCGCCGCTGGTGTTTGCGATGGTTTACAATTAGGAACTAATGCTAAATCTGCTTTGTTAACTCGCGCCTTGCCGGAAATGATTCGGGTAGGGGTTCGTTTGGGATCTCGCGCTGAAACTTTTTATGGTTTGTCTGGTTTGGGAGATTTACTCGCTACTTGCAATAGTGCTTTGTCGCGCAATTATCGGGTTGGTTTCGGATTGGCGAAAGGTAAGTCTTTGGAGGAAGTTTTGCAGGAATTGCAGAGCACTGCTGAAGGAGTTAATACGACTAATGTGTTGATTGATTTAGCCAATCGGCGCGAGATTGAAGTTCCTGTTTCTCGTCAAGTTTACCGTTTGCTGAATGGGGAAATTACTCCAGAACAAGCTGTTTTATCGCTGATGGAACGTGCTTTGAAACCGGAGATTTAAGAACCGTACAGGTGGCGATTAGCGAAAATTCATCAACTGCGATCGCAAATCGAGTACAACCAGCACCAAACAACTTACTTAAATTCTGGAAACTATGGTTAAAATACCCAATTGGTTAATCTATGCACTCGTTTGTTCATTATTATACGGCTTTTGGGGATTTTTTGGCAAGTTAGCAACTAAATCTATTGACTATAAAACAGTTTTTGTTTATGAAACAATCGGCGCTATTTTAACTACAGTATTTATTCTGGCCAGCAGTAAAGACTTGAGTCTTGAGGGGAATATTACAGGAATCGTATTTGCTTTATTAATCGGTGTTTGCGGAACTGTAGCATCGGTGATTTTTCTGAGATCCATTGAAAGCGGGCCAGTTATCAGCGTCATCAGCATTACATCACTGTACCCGCTAATTACTGTATTTCTATCATATTTCTTCCTGAAAGAAGCAATTACAATCCCGCAAATTATCGCTCTTGTGCTAGCCATAGTTGCAGTTATACTTGCGTCTTAGTTGAAATATAGGAGTTATCAAAAAAGTATTGTAGGGTGCATCGCTCTTGACAATTTAGGAATCAGTTTGAAAATCTCGCAGCGACGCACCCTACCAATATTTAGAGCAGCATCACTGAGAATGAGTTTTTTAGAAAAGGCGCTCTAATTTTTTGTATACTTCATCATCGTTACGCTTACCAACTAGAATAATTTCTACCAAATCTTCTTCGGGATTAAAGTTGTAAATAATCCGATACTCGCCACTATCTACCCGATAATAACCCAGATATCCGATTAATTGCTTGCTATCATTAGGTAAAGGATCGACATTCAGCGCTAACACTTTTTTAGCAATTTGAGCCGCTATTTTAGGTTGCAAACCCTTGAGAAAGTCGAGAACTGTTTGTAAACCATCAAGTTTCGCCATTTGCCAGTTGTTTTAGTGTTTCTACAAAGGTTTTAGTACCAACCATTTGAGACTGACTCAGAGCAGATTTTGCTGATGAACCTAAAAGCATATCTTCTAATTCCATCAGTCGCTCTATCAAGCCCTGATAGGCATCAGCGGACATGATTACGTGGCTGGGCTGCGATTTATCTGTGAGTAAAACTGGCTCCACAGCAGCTAGGTTAAAGACTGTCCCCTGTGGATTGCATACTTCTGCGAGGGTATAGCTTTGCATGACAGATGTTATGAGTTTGGGTTATGTCTATTTTAAGCAAAATCGGCAGGGGTTGGGAGGTCGATCGATAATTTGGGATTGCAAAAGTAGTCCTGAATGCAAAAAATTAGGTTTTTGAGAAAAATCGCGCACATCTGGGAGAAGTTTCGCAGTCTCGTAAGGTGCGTCACTGTTGAAAATCTAGGAATCAGCTTGAAAATCTCGCAACGACGCACCATACCAAGGAATGCAACCGAAAATGATATAAATACGCTCTATTTACCGCCGTAATAAAACGCAACTTCTTTGTCTTTTAGCGGTGCAAAGTCGGCAGCAATTAGCATTGGATCGAGTTCTGCTTGAGGCAGGTGTTTGACTCCAATTCGGACAATGCGCGATCGCATGGTGTTCGACACGCCGCTGCGCTGTCTTCCGGCTTCTAATCCCATTACTTTCTCGTACAGGTCTAATTTTGCTTTCGGAATCGCAGTGCCGTCAAAATCGATTCCTGAGGCGATCGCCACATCGATCGCATCTGCACCAGTTGTCGATTGAGCTGCTGAGTTTGTTTCTGAAGACATTGTGCTGTGATATCAAAGTTTGTTGTGGGAGCATTTTATCAGAGAAGTATCCCCATCTACGAAAAAAAGCGATCGACCTCTCTAATATCCACATTTCCACCGCTGACAATTACACCAACTCTGCTATTTTCTGCTTTCACAACTCCTGACAGCAAAGCCGCCGCAGCTAACACTCCCGTAGGCTCGACAACAATCTTCATCCGCTCCCACATAAAAAACATTGTATTGCGAATTTGCGCTTCCGAAACAGTTGCCATATCGTCCACATAATGCAGCACCAAAGGAAAAGTTAATTTCCCCAAAGAAGGTGTGCGCGCGCCGTCAGCAATAGTATCCGGGTTGCTAACAGTTTGCAGCGTTTTGGTGCGGAACGATCGCGCGGCATCATCTGCTTGCTCCGGTTCTACACCTATGACTGTACACTTGGGAGACAAAGTTTTAGCTGCGATCGCACATCCCGACAATAAACCTCCACCGCCGCAGCAAACCAGCAGCAAATCCAACTCCCCAACTTCTGCGATCAATTCCATCGCCGCCGTACCTTGTCCCGCGATCACTCGCGCGTCATCATAAGGAGGAATAATTGTCAAGTGTTGTTCTCTCGCAATTTGGGCGGTGAGATCTTCGCGGGAATTGCGAGTGCGATCGTACAAAACAATTTCGGCACCGTAGCCACGAGTCGCTTCTTGCTTGACTTTGGGCGCATCTGCTGGCATTACGACAGTAGCAGGAATTGAGAGTAATTGTGCGGCAAGGGCGATCGCCTGCGCGTGATTTCCCGAAGAAAAAGTCACTACTCCGTTGAGTTTTTCCGTTTCAGATAGCTGCATCAAAGCATTACAAGCACCGCGAAACTTAAACGAACCCGTCCTTTGAAAATTCTCGCACTTGAAAAATACTTGAGAATGGGTTTGTTTGTTGACTGTGTGCGAAGTCAGCACCGGTGTCTTGAAAGCTTTGCCCTGTAAGCGCTTTGCCGCCGCCTCCACATCAGCAAAACAGACTTGCAAAGCATTTTTATCGGTAAGGTTGGCTGTCATATTTTTTTCTGCCTGGGGTGCTTGGGCGGGATTATATCATACATAGAGTCAAAGCTTAATCAATTTTGATGATATGACATATCGGAAATAATTATCAATAGACTATTGCAACTAATTACGAAAAGCGTTGTAGGATAAGTTGAAGATTATTGCAATTAATTATCAAATAGTTTAGGTTAGGTTAGGAGATCGATTGATGAATGCAAAGTTTAAAGTGCTAGCAAGCGCTAGCGCAGGATTGTTGCTGCTAGCGGGTTTGACAGCGAATGCAGTCGGAGTTGGGCAGAAGGCGATCGCGCAAACAGCACCAAAGGGCGAGCGAGATTTAACAGCACAAGCAGCTATAAGTCGCATTAGGATCGTATTTGCCAACCGCAGAGATGCTACAGACTTGCAAAACAAAGCCAATCAAGTAGCGCAAATACTATCCAAAGAAATGGGAATTCCTATTGATGCAGTCATCGGCGACGAAACCGCTGCTGTAGAAGCTTTGAGGGCCGACAGGGCAGATGTCGCATTTGTAGCAGGGCGCGCGGCATTAAAAGCAGAACAATTAGCCAAAGCGCGGATGTATTTAGCAGAAGTTCGCAGCGATTATTCCGGCGGAAATACCTACGATTCTGTATTTGTAGTGCGGCAAGATAGTCCACTGCGGCCCAAAGGTTCAGCAAAGCAAACCCTCGAACAATTGAAGGGTAAAAAAATGGCTTTCACTTCTCGAACTTCCGGTTCGGGATTTATTTTCCCAGTCTCAGAATTAGTAGGTCAAGGATTAGTCTCAGGCCCGGATAGACTCGAAAGTTTCTTTGGAAATGTTACCTACGGCGATGGTTACGGGAGCGCTTTGCAATCAGTTTTAAGAGGTCAAGCAGAAGTCGCAGCAGTTTCCGAATACGCTTTACTACCGCCTTGGATTACAGCAGAAGAAGGCAAGAAATTGCGAGTTTTGCAGCAGATTCCAGGAGTTCCAGCCCACGGAATTGTAATTGACGATCGCATTCCGGCACCGATGCGCGAAAAACTGATCAATGCTTTCATGAAAATGAACGAACCTGCAAACAATCAATTGTTCCGCAGTTTGTACAATTCCCAAAAATTAGTAAAAGTCGATCATGCGCGCCATTTGGCAACCTTGCGCCAAGCTTTGCAGCGCGCTAAACTCGAACCATAAAACAAAGGTTCGTAGTGAGGACTTCAGTCCGCAAAAAAAGCCGGACAAAAATCCTTACACAGTAAAACAGAGGTTCGTAGTGAGGACTTTAGTCCGCAAAAAAAGCCGGACAAAAATCCTTACACAGTAAAACAAAGGTTCGTAGTGAGGACTTTAGTCCTCAGAAAAAGAAGGACTAAAGTCCTCACTACAAACCTATTTTATTGTAACAGTTAGATCGTAAATTATATTAAGGGCAAAGTTTATCAACAAATATTTACCAAGTTAATACAGCCAATTAAAAGTCAGCTAAACTAAAATTTTTATGTGTATCTCTTACTCATTCTCGCGCGAAGACAATTAAAAAATCTTCCCTCTTCCTTCTTCCCTCTTCCCTCTTCCTTCTTATTATGACTATCGAATGCAGTAAAATAGAAACAGCTTATTCAACTTCGCTAAAACGCCCGATTTTGAACGGAATTGATTGCAAAATAAAACAGGGCGAATTTGTAGCGCTGCTGGGTTTAAACGGTGCAGGAAAATCCACACTTTTGCGTTCATTTGTCGGATTAGTTCCCGTCAAAACCGGAGAAATTAGAATTAACGATACAGTAATAACTCCGCGCACATTGAGGCGAATTCGGCGCGATATTGGCTTGATTTTTCAAGGCGGCGGATTGATTAAACAGCTACCTGCGATCGACAATGTGCTGTGTGGTTGCTTGGGAGGATTGAATACTTGGGAGACTCTGTGGGGTTTTCCGAAGCAAAAGCGCGATCGAGCTTTTGAATTACTGGCAAACTTCGGACTGCAAGACCTAGCGTACCAAAAAACCGGACAACTCAGCGGCGGACAACAGCAAAAAGTGGCGATCGCCCGCGCCCTCATCCAATCTCCCCAGATTTTACTAGCAGACGAACCCACCACCGGATTAGACGTAATCGCCGCCCAACAAGTAATGGAAATCCTCGCTAAACTGCACCGCGAACAAGGGATGACAGTAGTTGTAGTATTGCACGACTTAGGAATGGCAAGCAGATATCCAGAAAGAGCGATCGTCCTAGATGCCGGTCAAATAGTCTATGATGGCAAATGTCACAACCTGTCCGACAAATTCAGCAAACTAACACCGCCCAAACTAGCAGTGTGAACTCCCCTCTTCTCCCCTCTTCCTCTGTGTTCTCTGCGCCCTCTGCGGTTCACAAAAAAAGCCCCTTCATCAAACAAAAAAAATAGCCGTACATAAATCTTAAAACCAACTGAAATGATCGAAAAAAAATCAACTAACTTCTCAAAAAAATATAGCTTGATTAAAACCCCAGGTATTACAACAATCTTAATTGTAATTTATGGCTGGGCCTTGCAGGGATTAGAAATAGATGCCACAACATTGGCTAGCAGTTGGCCATACATGACAGATTTTATGTCCCGCTTGTGGCCCCCAAATCTCGAAATTATAGATGTTGCAATTAATGCCTTAATCGAAACAGTTCAAATGTCCTTGTGGGGAACGACTATCGGCGCAATTCTTTCCGTACCGATTGCGATTTGCAGCGCCCACAATATAGCACCAAAGTGGTTGCAATGGCTAGCTAATTTATTGCAAAATGCGGTGAGATCGGTTCCTTCAATTGTCCTGGGATTGCTGTTTGTATCCGCGACTGGTTTGGGCGCGCCTGCTGGTACTTTGGCTTTGGGAATTTATACTATAGGTTATCTTGCTAAATTTTATCAGGAGGCGATCGAGTCTGTGGAAGCGCGATCGATCGAATCCTTGCAAGTCGCGGGTGCATCTTGGCTGCAAGTTGCCCAATACGGCATTTTCCCCCAGGTGTTGCCGCTAGCGTTGGGTTACACGCTGTGGATGTTTGAATACAACATCCGGGCGGCTTCAGTGTTGGGAGTCGTAGGCGCCGGCGGTATTGGTTTTGAATTAGTCAATTATATTCGAGCTTTTGAATACAACAAAGCCACTACCATGATGTTAGTGCTGTTAGTTGTCGTGACTGCGATCGATGTTATTAGCAGCAAATGGCGGCAGCGGTTGGAAACGAGGTAATACCAATTATTCAAAATCATTCAACAGTAATAGAGACGGCGGTTGAAACCGCGTCTACACAGACAAACCCACCTCCGTGGGTTGAAGAGTTAATTTTCTAATAGTCGATCGCACATTTCCCCCAAAAGTCGATCGAATTACTCGTAGGGGCGATCGCATTTTGGCGACAAACCTTAACAAAAAACCCAAGATTTTCTGTCCAAAAGCGAAATATTCATTGACTCTCGCGCATCAAGGGTTGACCAATATTTGGTAATTATGACTTACCCATGGGGGCTGGGTGAAGCATTCGGGTATTAGATCGCAGGTTGGGAATCAACTATTCTCGCCCGAATGCTTCACTCCTACAAATTTATCGGTATCCCGGCGTAGCGTAGCGGGGCGTAAGCCATCGCACAAATCCCCAAAAAGGCGATCGCGCGATCGTATCCACCATCAACAACACCACAAAAAAAGACAGGGTAGTACCGTTTCCATACCCAAAATAAAGCCACTAAATTGTTTGAAAATCAACAACAACAAAACAAGGACACAGCATTGCCGTGTCCTTATCTTGTTGGGATACAGCATTGCTGTATCCCCGTGCATACCCTTGATATTCAGATTAGAATTCTTGCCGTTTAGAACAAGAACAATTCAGAATTACCCGAAACTCCCAAATTGACATTGACAGTAGCAAACAAACTGTTGCCACCAACCGTCGAACCGTTGCTATCGTAATACAGCTTAGTAGTATTAGCTGCACTATCGAAGAGAGCAATAATCGACGGCGAAGTCAAGGATGACTCGATCGCGCTTACAGTAGCAACAGTGCTGCTGTACCGGTAGAAATTCACACCCAAAGGCCCCGAACCCAACCCAGCAAAAGCAATCTTGTCAATGTTAATTACATCATCAACAATGCTGTAATCCGTAATGATATCCCCGCCACCAGCAGTAGTTCCGGTGAACACAAACACATCAGAACCCAATCCACCGCTGAGAGCATTTGTTCCCAAACCGCCGATTAAAGTGTCATTACCAGCACCACCGGAGATGCTGTCATTACCAGCACCACCGGAGATGCTGTCATTACCAGCCCCACCGTTGAAGATATCAGCACCGGAACCACCGTTCAAAATATCGGAGAACTCAGTACCAGTGACGTTATTCGCCACAGTTGAATTGCCAGTAAACAAGACAGGAGTGGTAAAGTTATAACCGCCCGCACCAGAACCGAAGTTGTAAACTCCAGTTGTCGGGAAAGTACCCGGATTAGTCACTAAATTGACAATGCTACCAGAAGTCGGAGCAGGGGTAGTTGGAGAAGCAACGATCGTCCCTGTGAACACAAAGTCTGCTGTGCCCAAAGTCCCCGCAGCCGTACCCAAATTAGCAACAGTTGTGAAACCACCTGCCGCTGTACCATTCGAGTCAAACACCAACACCGTCTCGCTGTTCGTATTCGTATATACGAAGAAACCAGGAGTTGTAGAACCACCCACAGCCTTAGCTTGAGCCGCCTCCACAGTCGAATAATTGGCACCGGTGAAAATCACCAATTGTTTGCCAGTAATGTCAGGATTTGAACCGCTCGCACTGACAAAATTCGTAGAAGTCAAATTGCCGAAAGCGTTCGCAGCAAACTGCAATTTGTCAGTTCCGAAGGTAAAGTCAGTAATCGTATCCGGGCCGTCGCCGGGAGCCTTGAAAGCAAAGATATCTGCACCAGAACCGCCAGTCAAAATATCTACACCGGCACCACCGGTGATAGTATCTGCACCGCCGCCACCAGCGATCGTATCTGCACCGCCACCACCGTTGAGGATATCAGCCAACTCAGTACCAGTTGTAACCGCCCGCACCAGAACCGAAGTTGTAAACTCCAGTTGTCGGGAAAGTACCCGGATTAGCAATTAAATCAACAACGCTACCTGAGTTGGTAGAAGTACCAGTCGGAGCAGAACCAGTCGCACCAGTAAACAAGAAGTCTGCTGTGCCCAAAGTTCCCGCAGCCGTACCCAGATTCGCAACAGTTGTGAAACCGCCTGCCGCTGTACCGTTCGAGTCAAACACCAACACCGTCTCGCTGTTCGTATTCGTATATACGAAGAAACCAGGAGTTGTAGAACCGCCCAAAGCCTTAGCTTGCGCCGCTTCCACAGTCGAATAATTCCCGCCGGTGAAAATCACTAACTCTTTGCCAGTAATGTCAGGAGTTGAACCCGTCACACCGTCAAAGTTAGTAGTAGTCAAATTCCCGAAAGCACCACTGGCAAACTTGAATTTGTCAACCCCAAAGGCAAAGTCAGTAATCGTATCACCGCCTTCACCGGGAGAATTGTAAACAAAGATATCTGCACCACTGCCGCCAGTCAGAATATCTGCACCGCTACCACCGCTGAAGATGTCAGCAAATTGAGTACCAGTGACATTGTTAGCCTTCGCATCTCCGGTAAATAAGACGGGTGTGCTGAAGTTGTAACCGCCAACACCTGAACCGAAATTATTGCTCGCACTCGGATAGGTATTCCCAGCAGCAGTTAAATCTACAATGCTGCCGGAATTTGTAGAAGTACCAGTCGGAGAAGTTGCGATCGCACCAGTAAACACAAAGTCTGCTGTGCCCAAAGTCCCCGCCGCAGTACCCAGATTCGCAACAGTTGTGAAACCGCCTGGTGCTGTACCGTTAGAGTCAAACACCAACACCGTTTCGTTCGCAGCATTGTTATATGCGAAGAAACCAGGAGTTGTAGAACTTCCTGTAGCCTTAGCTTGTGCCGCTTCGAGACTGGCATAGGTTCCGCCAGTGAAAATGACTAACTCTTTGCCGGTAATGTCAGGAGTTGAACCGCTAACACCGTCAAAGTTAGTAGTAGTCACATTGCCGAATTCGCTCGATACAAACTGGAATTTATCTGTTCCAGATTTGAAATCAGCAATTTTATCGCCACCTTCTTTAGTTGTGTTGTAAACAAACAGATCTGTGCCACTGCCACCGCTGAGAACATCAGCACCGAGGCCGCCGGTGATGGTATCGTTGCCGTCACCGCCGTCGATGGTATCGTTAAAGTTGCTGCCGACAATGTTGTCATCGCCAGCCAAAGCCTTGAAATTAACTGCGGCCGGATAAGTGCCGAAGTTTAAATTGTCAGGGCCGGAAGTACCGACAGGAACATTTAGTTGCGGGCCGCTGAAGACAAAGTTCCTGATTTGCAGGCTAAATTTCAGCGAGAAACTGGTGACAATTTCAAAGCGCGCCCCAACAGCAAATACCAGCACGGAACGGTTAGTTTCGGCATCTGTAAACTGACAGAAAGTAGGTGCGTCACTGTTGCCGCCCAAAGCTGCAAACCGCGCTTGCAAAGTAGCGATGCTGGTAACGGTGATATCGGCGCTGAAGTCGAGTAAGTTAGAACTGCCGATCGATCCAACAGTAGAAGTAGCCGTAATCGCCAGTCGAGTCAAGCTGGTAAGGCTGAGATTGCCAAAAGCTGCGGCAGACAACTCTAAGAGATCTTCATCAGCCTTAAAGTCAGTAATTAAGTCAGCATCTAGAACTGTTTTAATCTTTTCGCGGGAAACTTTGTAAATAAAGCGATTCTTACCAGCGCCTCCAATTAGAGTATTGGTTCCTTCGCCACCGTCGATCTCATTCTCGCCATCGCCGCCTTTAATTTTGTCATTGCCAATACCGCCGATGAGTTTGTTTTTGCCTTTACCACCTTCGATATCGTCATCGTCATCGCCACCTTCGATATCATTATCGCCATCACCGCCTTTGATTTTGTTTTTGCCTTTACCTCCTTTGATTTTGTTTTTGCCTTTACCACCGATGATATCGTCATCGTCATCGCCACCTTCGATATCATTCTCACCATCACCGCCTTTGATTTTGTTTTTGCCTTTACCTCCTTTGATTTTGTTTTTGCCTTTACCACCTTCGATCTCGTCATCGTCATCGCCACCTTCGATCGATATCGTTCTCGCCATCGCCGCCTTTAATTTTGTCGTTGCCCTTACCTCCTTTAATTTTGTTTTTGCCCTTACCGCCTGTAATGTCATCACCGCCGTCGCCGCCTTGGATGTCGTTATCTAGCGTCTCGGAACCGACAATCACTTGAGGAGTTGTATTGCCAACAAAATTAAAGACATTTTGCTCGACTTTGAAGCTAAAACGCTGGCTGGTGAGAATGTTTTTGCCGTCGCTAACTTCAAAACCAAAACTGGCCGCACCGGTAAAACCTTTTGTAGCTTGGAAAGTTAACAAGCCGAGGCTAATCTCTACTTGAGTGAAGGTCAAACCGACTTGTGTTACATCTGCTCCCTTAAAGAATAGTTTCCCGGTTTTAGCATCAGGCAGCTCCGTTAACTTAAACACTGTGTCGCTAGCACCTTGCTCGTTATCGACAAACTTCAATAAGTCACCAGTAATAGTTTGCGGGTTGCCGTCGGAACCGACTATCAGTGTCTTATTAGCTTGCGATCGCGGAGGGGTATTAACTATTCGAGTTGGGGTTGGAGTTGGAGTTGGAGTTGGAGTTGGGGTTGGAGAGCTACCATTAACTCCCAAAAAGTCGCCAGCATTGAGAATCGTGGCGCTAACATTCAACAATAGTGCCAGCACCAACTGATTGCTGCTGAGCCGAATTTCGGTATTGAGGCCGACTTGTACAAACAACAAGCTGCTAAAGTTCAAGCTGCCAGACAGCAGAAACTTGTCGAAGCCGTCTTCGTAGTCAGTGATGACGGAACTTCCGGGAGTGGTATTGTTACCCATATCCATGACAAAAACGTCATTTCCAGCACCGCCGGTACAGGTATGGTTGCCAGTACCACCAACGATCGTATCGTTGCCAGCATTACCCATCAGCGTATCGTTGCCAGATCCGCCGCCGACAACGCTGTCGTCACCGTCGCCGCCGTCTGCCATGTCATTGCCGTCGCCAGTAACGAGGGTATCGTTGCCCGATCCGCCCATCAGGGTGTCGTCACCAGCGCCACCGACAATGCTGTCGTCTCCTTCGTCGCCGCTGCAAACGTCGTTGCCTTCGCCACCGATCAAGGTATCTGTGCCCTCACCGCCGACAACGCTGTCGTCGCCCTCGTCGCCGCTAACGTTGTCGTTGCCGGCACCGCCCATTACGGTGTCGTCGCCACTGCCGCCCATTACGGTGTCGTCGCCGTCGTCGCCGCTGCAAACGTCGCTGCCAGCACCGCCGATGACGGTATCGTTATCTTTGCCACCGTTAACAGTGTCATTGCCTTCGCCGCCGTTAACGTTGTCGTTACCCCGATCGCCCCTGACAGTATCGTTGCCTTCGCCACCATTGCAGGTGTCGTCGCCTTTGCCG
>NZ_JAEQCB010000140.1:0-24482 GCF_020738785.1 Microcoleus sp. PH2017_05_CCC_O_A
CACAAGATTTTTTGTGGCACAGGCATCTTGCCTGTGACGGGCTAGAAGCCCACCCCACAAGATTTTTTGTGGCACAGGCATCTTGCCTGTGACAAATATCAACACCTTTCTCCTACCTCACCTTAAAAATCTTCTGCGCCGCACTTTCAGACACCGGCATCACCGACAAGCGATTACCTTTCCTCACCACCAAAATCTCATCAGCAGTAAACTTTGCTTTCAGTTCATCCAAAGATATTAACTTAGTAAACTCTTCAACAAACTCAACTTTCACAGTCTGCCACCGAGGCGCATCAAGCTGCGATTTAGCATCATAATACTCGCTATTCACATCAAACTGAGTCGGGTCAGCAATCCCAGTTTCAACCACGCGCGCCAACCCAACAATGCCCGGAATTTTAGTATTAGAATGGTAAAAAAATACTAAATCACCCAAACTCATTTGCCGCATAAAATTGCGCGCTTGATAGTTACGAACGCCATCCCAAATCGAAAATTTGTCACGCCGCAAGTCCGCAATACTATAAACATCCGGTTCCGACTTCATCAGCCAATAATTCATACAATCCCTTCGCTTTGGTTAGCCAAAGATTGTTGAATATTGTCTAAACACTGCTGCATAGCTTTTTGCATAAAAACCTGAACCAACAACAACCCAACCGGATAAAATACCGGAGAAGTCAGCATAAAGTAAAACTCCCAATCAATCCGAGTCCCCTTTTCTGTAGTAGTAAACTTCCAATCTCCGCCACCAGACTCAATCAGTAGAGAAATCGGAAACTTAAACCCTCTAACCAATCGGTAAGTTTGTCTTTCTGGCTTTTTGAAAGTAATTATTTCTTCATCAATCACCGATCCATCGTAATGTTTTATCTGACGCACACCGCCTTCACGCATTTCTCCACCATCAGCCATTTCAGCTTTAATAATTGCTGGAATTAAACCAAATCCGCGAAATGATTTTGGCACATTCGATAGTGATGCCACAAAATCAAAGACTACTTCCGGTGATGCAGGAATTTCTACTAAGGCGTTGGTTTTAACTAACATTTAATCCTCAAATTTTTGGCATTAACTAAGTGCAGATTTCTAATTGTATAGCGGTTCTCACAAAGATGAGGTACGTTGTTGGGCTTTAGCCCTTCTTGGTTTAAACTGTCAAGTGTCAACTGTCAACTGTGAAAGGTGCGTCGCTGTGAGATTTTTCACTTTTTCGAGCAGATGATTCATGGTGACGCACCCTACGTTATTAACTTTTTAACTGTCAACTGTCAACTGCTATAAAATATCTTTCCGTTTCTGCAACCACAGAGTCAACATCAAATATACGAAAATATGCACGCACAAAATCCCCCAATTTAAACTCAGATTGTGCCACGTCGGATCGTAAACAGGAGTAGGCTCAAACGGCTGAGGAAGTGTACTCCCGTCCGGCAAAGTCGTAGGCGCGGGAACCATCGCGTTTACATTAACTAAAGAGCCGTAAGCGCCCACAGACCAACGACTTAACATCAACCAAGAAAACTTGCTCGCCACACCTTCCATCCTAAACAAAACTCCCGAGAAAATAATCTGAGGTAGCAATATTAGAGGTAAAGCACTGTTAGCTTGAGAGCCATTTTTGACGATCGCCGAAACCAGCAATCCGAGACTGATGCAGCTCATTAAAGTTAGAAAAGTGGTAATAGCTGCTCCCACCGGCCAGGAAATCAAACTCGGTTCGGGGGATTTGAAAGCAATCAGAATCACTCCTACCATCAACAGCGTTTGCAATACTGCTAACCCCGAAAGGATAAAAAACTTTGAGCCCAAATAAGCAAACAATCCTAAATTTACCAAACGTTCGCGCAAATAAATAGCAGATTCCTTGACAATTTCTTGCAGGGAAGTTGCCAATCCTACCCAAATAGCCGCGCAGGTAAATACAAACAAAACTCGCATCGCTAAAGGTGCTAAAGTTGGCTCCGGCGCACCAATTAACGGGTCTTTATCCCTGACGGCAAGTCGCAGCAAACTAATCCCGATGGGAGCAGTTAATAGAGCTAAACTTAAGTTAACTAAGTCGCGGGAAATAAGCTGAAAATAGCGCTGGGCTAGCAAAACAAGTTGTTTGATAAAAGATACAGATTTGGGCTTGGGAGGTGCAGCGGGCGTTTTTCCACTAGCGTTGCCGGTGCTGAAGTGGTTAACAATATAGCGCTGATAGTAGGGAGATTTTAGAAATTTTTCTGCCCAACTTTGAACGTTAGTTTCTGACGTTTCTAATTCGTTGTAAATATCGGCAAAATCCCCAGTTTTGACATCGAAAAAATCGAGGGCTTCCGTGGGCGGGCCGAAGTAACAAAGCCGTCCGCCGCGGCCCATAAACACAATGCGATCGCACATCGTGATATTTGCCGTCGCGTGAGTCACCAGAATCACCGTCCGGCCTTGACTTGCCAACTTTCGCAACAGTTGCATCATCTTCTTGTCCAAACCCGGATCGAGCCCCGAAGTCGGTTCGTCCAAAAAGAAAAGTTTCGGATCTGCTAACAGTTCAACTCCGATGCTAACCCGTTTGCGCTGTCCGCCGCTAAGTTCTTTGACAACAGCAGTGCGGCGGTGAGTCATTTCAATATCTTCTAAAGTTTTGGTGACTACTTCCTTAACATCTGTATCGGGAGGTAAGCGTAATTTAGCGGCATAACTCAACACTTCTTCTACTGTCAAATCTGCGTGAATAATATCATCTTGAGGCACGTAACCAATTTGATTGCGATAAATATTGAAGTTTTGGCGCAGGTTGTCGCCGTTGAGAAACACAGCGCCTTGAGTAGTTTTCTCGATGCCTAAAAGCGTCCGCATTAAAGTAGATTTACCCGCGCCGCTACCGCCGACTAAAGCCACAAACTGCCCAGGTTCGATCGCCAAAGTGATACGATCCAAGCGCTTGGGAATCACCAGACTGTCAGCATCCAGGCGAATTTGACTGCCTCGGTCTTGCACCTCTAACGTATGATTGCGGTAAGTTAGAGTAAACGGGCCGATCCGAATCGCATCTCCCTCGGCCAACTGTACAGAATTCGTGATGCGCTGGCCGTTGACAAAAACGCCATTAACACTGTGATCGCGTAAAATATAATTGCCGCGACTGTCAGCGTCAATTGTCGCGTGTCGCCTCGAAACCAGTGGCGCATCTAATTGTAGCGAAGCATTTGGATCGCGGCCCAACAAAACCGATCGATTGCTGAGGGGAATTGACTGTTTGCTGGGGGGAAAGATTTGACTCGCCAGGGGATTAAAATAAGTCACCAAAACTTGATTTTTGGGATCGAGACCGATTTTAATTTCTGTACCGTTTTTGAGACAATAACCGTCGTTGGGAGTGATGCGAGTGCGATCGACAAATAAGCCATTAGTGCTCGGCTGCTGGCCGTCACCGTCGTAAATCCAGTAATTTTGGCCAATTTGGCGCAACACAGCGTGAACCCCGGAAACTGCGCGCCAGGGTTCGGGAACAACCAAATCAGCACGAGTGCGATCGCGCCCCAGTACGTGCTGCGGCTGTTTTAACTCTAACTGTATGCTTTGATCTTGACTCGTTAATACTAAATAAGGGCGATCGCTGACAGCAGTCGGTTGTCCTATATTACCTATCATATTTAAATCGCCTTTTTTGCATTCACTTTTGTCAGCATATCAAAAGTAAGGCAACAATCCACTTATTTATTTGCGAACTAATGCAAAATGTCTATACTATCGTCTTCCGCGCGCGTTACATCTATATTACTTATTCCCTATTCCCTATTCATTCTTTCCTCTTCATTTTGTCAACCGTCAACTGACAGGGCGCATCTGGGTTTTGAAGAGGGCGAAGCATGACCGCATATAAGTTATTAGTGATAATCTCATATTTTCTGCGGTCATGCTTCGCCCCTACACACGTATTTGGCAAACTCAAATGCACACAACTGACAACTGACAACTGTCAACTGACAACCGACAAACTTCGCAGCCGATTAATAGCCGCCGCCAATTCAAAGCGGCGAAACATCGCAAAATCCCCCTCAGGAAAAGAGGATAAAATATCCATCCCCTGCGCGTCAATATCTGCCATCACCAAATCGATAATTTCCGACAAAGTGCGCTTCCCGTCTATGTAGTGACCCTTTGCATAAACCATTGCCGAGGCGATCGCCCGCAACTGTCCCCTGTCCACAATTTGCTCGACAGCGCCCAAATCAATCTCCTCAGTTCCGAAAGCCAATTCATCCACATCCCGCACCTTCACCCGCACATCTCGCCGTCCCCGACTCGGATCTAAACTAGCAGGAACCGGGACTCTGTGAGTAATATCACCAAAACTTTCTCCCCCTTCAGCAGCGCGACTGGTCGAGTAAATACTTGCTATTTCTTTAGCTTTTTCCGTCACATTATATGCTGCAAAATTATCCATGGAAATCACAGTATCCGCCACATCAAAATAATCGCCGCTTCCGCCCATGACTAAAATCGTCGATACGCCATAATCTGCGTACAACTGTTTCACTTTATCGATAAACGGCGTAATCGGTTCCTTATCCTTAGCAATCAGGGCCTGCATTCTGCGATCGCGAATCATAAAATTAGTCGCCGCCGTATCCTCATCCACCAACAAAACAGGTACTAAATCCCCTTCACAAGAGGCGGCTTGCATCCCTGTCGCAAAAGATTGAGATTCTTCCCTCTTCCTTCTTCCCTCTTCCTTCTTCCTTCTTCCTTCTTCCTTCTTCCTTCTCCCAACTTCCAAAGCCTCAATAATATTAGCAGCTTGCGACGTACTGCCGCTCGCATTTGCAGTAGAAAATTGTACAGTATCTCTACCTTGCGGCAAATGATTAATAAAAGGAGAAATATCCACCGACGCCACACTTCTGCCATCTTCCGCCCGAATTTTCACCGCCGCCGGACTTGTCACCACAAATTCCCTACCATCACCCGGAATTCGGTTATAAACTCCCAACTCAATCGCCCTGAGTAAAGTTGATTTGCCGTGATAGCCACCGCCCACAATCAAACTAATCCCAGCGGGAATTCCCATACCGGAAATCAAACCGCGATTCGGACAATTAAACTCAACCTTTAACGACGACGGCGACACAAAAGCCACAGCATCATTTAACAGAGGACGGTTGTCAACACCGCTGCGGCGGGGTAAAATAGAACCGTCAGCAACAAACGCAACTAATCCGTTTTCAGCTAACTGCTGCCGCAGCCAATCAGCATCTTCTACCGTTTCAACATGAAGGCGACATTCCGCAGCATTTAAGCTAGAATATTTCAGAGATTGGCTGACAATTCGCGGGATATCTTCGCACAGCATTTCAGCAGCTTGTCGCCCTAAAATACTGCGCCCGCCCGCCGGAAGTCCGACGGAAAATCGGATTTCAACTCCTCCTAAATCTCCGAGATCTGATGCAGTTGAGTCTAGGATAAATGCCGAAGTTCGTTCTAAAACTTCTTGTCTGAAGCGAGTCACTGCGATCGTACCGCTTTTACCGCTGCCGCGCTTGCTGCTGATGCTATATGCTGCTTTGTCAAACTGGCGAGTTAGGTAATCTCGCAGGGCTATTTCTCGACTGCGAGATTGGAAAAGTTCGCGGGGAATTCGAGCAATGTTTGGCGGAACTTTGACTCTAAATTTACTGGGAGATGCAAAGGGATCTCCCTGGACATAATCAATTATTAATGTGAATTCTGAAAAATCATATCTACCTTGAATGTCTTTGTACGCTTTGTAGCTTCGATTGTCTAGTTGCAGTAAATGCTGTCGCAGATTGTCTTTGTTAGTCATTTCTTGTAAGGAAGAAGGAAGAAGGAAGAAGGAAGAAGGAAGAGGGAAGAAGGAAGAAGGAAAGAACACCTTACATAATTACCAATTACCAATTACCAATTACCAATTACCAATTACCAATTACCAATTACCAATTACCAATTACCAATTACCAATTACCAATTACCAATTACCACCCATTACCAATTACCAATTACCAATTACCCATTACCCATTACCCATTACCCATTACCGAATTTCCAATAATTTAGCAGTAGCATTAACCACAATTTGAGCAGAACCGATGAAAAAAGGTCGATCGATATTTGCGAGTGTATCGGTAGACTGGTGGTAGTGGGGCGATCGCAAATTTGCAGTATCCGTCACCAACACAGCACCAACTCCTTTATACCAGAAAGGCGCGTGGTCACTACGCAAAACATCGGGAGTCAGCAGCCCTTTCAGAGGAACCGGCAACGTCATCACCGGTGGTAAATCAGCTTGTGGCGACTCCGCAAAAGTACCCAACAGCAGCGGATGTTCCGCATCCCCAATCACAGCAATAAACTCGCCCTTATCGGGAGAAGTCACCCCCGCTGCATCTAGAAAAGGTTGCGGTTTCAATCCTTCGGGATATCGCTGACATCCAGCCGTGCGGCAGGCATAACCGATCATATCCAGGACGATCGCACCCTGCAAATTTTTTAACCGCGCCGGGCTACCCGCGAATGCTAAACTACCTAAAAGTCCGATTTCTTCCCGGTCAAAAAATGCCACTTGCAATGTCCGAGGCGTAGGACGAGAACCCAGCAATCTTGCTACTTCTAAAACTGCCGCAACTCCTGTTGCATTGTCGTCAGCCCCAGGAGATTGTGGTACAGTATCGTAGTGTGCTGCAATTAAAATTGCACCAGCGTTTGAGTCAGTACCTTTTCTCTCGGCGAAAACGTTGATTCCGCGATCGAACTCCTGCAATTTTGGTGAAAAACCGAAGGTTTTCAGTTGTTGGGAAATGTAGTCTCTCGTAAAAGAGCGAGCTCGTTCTCCCTCGCGTTCCCCTGCTAAAGTTTCGACGTGTTTCCACAACCGGGACGAGTCAACTTGCGGCTGACTGACTGCATTTTTTTCAGCAGGAGACTGGCTTTGGAAAGTGTGGATAGTGCGATCGATCGAAACTTCCGGTACAGCCGTTTTCGGCTGCAACGAGTCAGAGCCCCAACCCACAACTGCCACCGCAACCAGAATAAATAGCGCTATCGAAATCAATTGTTTCATCAGTAAGTCTATTTTATATTTTAGGCTATTATGTTTGTGATTTTACTTGACACCATCCTTTAAAATAACCCTGTTTCCAAAAATGAAACTCAAAGTTCTTAACATTTTTTCTAGTAGCGCTATCCTCAAAGATCGTATTGTATAACTAGCTCTTAGGTACGTAGTTGCGCTTCAGCGCTCTTTTCTTTTATTATATATGAAAGAGCGCTTTCATCGCAACTACGTACCTGTTTCAATGTAGCCGTTGCGTAATTCCTGTTACTTGCTTCAGAAAATTCACGACGAACTCAAATACTAATTTACATTCGTAACTCACAACTCAAAACTACTTTTTCTCCCACTCTATCTCCTTATTTCCCAATATCAACCCGCTGCTGCTACCCACAGCATAAGGAATAGTTTTTGCGGAAAACTCAACAATTTGAGTTGGTTGTTGAAACCACTCCGAGTAACTGGGATTTAGTTGGTCGTACAGTGCTTTTAAAGCTTGGATTTCTGCCTCTAGCTGCGCTGCTGCTTGATTAATTTTGCGAGCTTGTGCTTGCAGGCGCTTTTCCCCGGTTTGAACGTGGTTTTCTACTTCTTTCCAGTGCTCTCCCGCCAGCAATTTATCTAGTTCACCTTGTTTGTAATTGAGTAAAGCCTGTTTTGCTTCCAGTTGCTTTTCAATAATTTTAGTCTCTCGGTCAATTTCCTGGATTTGCTGCAACCACTGCTCCCCAAAAGCAGCATTTTGCTGGTGGAACTCGGCAAGGGCCTCAGGAGTATTATTCTTGGGAAAACTGACTGTCACTCGGCACTCTGAGCGCTGTAGGCAAAGTTTTTCCCGCGTCTCTTGCAGAGTGGCAACTTCTGCTTGCAGCGCGCGGACTTCTGTTTGGAGTTCTGGGATCGTCTGACTCATTGGTTCAATTCGTGGATCTCTGCATCGATCTTAAGCTAATTGTTTATTTTTCTAACAAATCTCCGCCGCCTATGAGCGGGAATTTTCTAATTTTAGCGCGATCCCAGCCGATGTCTAGGCATAATGGCGGATAGTTTGTGGCACAATGGCCGATGACAGATCTTAAATTAAGATTAAAATTATAATTAGTTACAAAGATAAATTCTTATTTTTGAACTCTTCAATTTACTAAAGCAACATAAATTTAGGTGCTATTCTTTCTGTAATTCCTCAACATATGCTCAAAGTATTTAGATTTCTTGAGACAGGAAGACATCTTTTTAAAATCAGGAACTGGAGCAAATGAAAATTACGTATCAATTGATTTTGGTATCTTTGACTGCTGCTATTTTTGGTGTGGAATGTAGCATTAATTCAATAAAATTGTCGGCAAGTATAGGGGATATAACCGACAATCGCAGTGTGGAAGCAATTTTGCTGGAGCCTGAGAAACTTAGCTCTTTGGGAGCGTCATCTCGCCCCACTACTTCGGCAACCGCCGACTTATTTGTAGATAATTTATCCCAAAGAGAAGCTGTACATTTACCAAGCGACAACTTTATACATTCTCCGCAAAATTCCGAAAATAAACGTAGTTTTGGTCGGGAAACAATCTGTTCTTTTTTGGCTTTTATTTCTATAGTAATCTCGTTATTAATCAGGACGAACACAGCAACTATCTTATCTAAGACGAGCGGGAAATCTCACTCTGAAACAGAGAAAGAAAAGCTACCAGAAGCAAAAAAAGTGTTGCGTCAAAAAAAAGAACAAGATATCGGGGATACTATTGCCAAAATGACCCAAGATTTGCAGCAAACTGCGGAATACGCCCTCGATATTTGCGAGGAAATGAGCGTCTCGATCGTTGCTACAACTCCCGGCGGTCATATCCTGTCGTCTAACCAAGCTACCTGTCAACTTTTAGGATACTCTAAAAAAGAGTTGTTAGGCAAACAAATAGCTGGACTTTTCAAACAAACTGAATCACCGGCAGCCGGATTAGAATCAGCAACATTAACAGCCCAAGGTTCTGTCCGCAACGTCGAAAAAGTCTACCTTTCCAAACAGGGTAAAAAAATAATTGTACTGCTTTCAATTTCAACTATTCGCGACGGCAAAGGTGAAGTGAGCGGCAAGTTGTATGTAGCACAAGATATTACCGATAGCAAGCGGGCTGAAAGAGATTTGCGGCGCAGTGAAAAAAAGTTTCGGCAACTGGTAGAAACTGTTAATGCTGCTGCATTTATCTATCAGCGCCGACAGTTGCGCTATGTCAATTCTCAGACAGAAGCTTTAACTGGATATACTCGCGAAGAATTGCTAGGATTGGATTTATACGATTTTATTCATCCAGATTTTCGATCGACAGTTAAACAATGGGGTAAATCCCGCCAGCCGCGAGACAGTGCAGGCTCAAAATATGAAGTGAGAATTATCACGAAAACTGGAGAAACTCGCTGGATTGAAGCCACTGTTGATATTATCAAATTTGAGAGAAAAGCGTCAATATTAGTCACTGCTTTTGACATTAGCCATCGCAAATTAGCAGAGTTAGAACTAGAAACATCTCTTTCTTTGCTTCAAGCAACCATTGAATCTACTGCTGACGGAATTCTGGCGGTGGACGGTAGCGGAAAAGTTGTCAGCTTTAACCGCAAGTTTGCTCAAATGTGGCAGTTGCCAGATTTTCTGCTAGATTCGAGAGATAGCAACCAAATTTTGGGGTTCGGAATCAGCCAGTTAAGATACCCGGAAATCTTTCTCAACCGTGCTAAAGAATTGTCCGATATCCCCGCAGCAGAAAGTTTCGATGTCATCGAGTTTCAAGATGGCAGAATTGTCGAACGCTACTCGCTACCGCAGCATACTGGAGGCAAAATTACTGGTCGAGTGTTCAGCTTTCGGGATGTAACGGAACGCTGGCAATCTGAAGAAAAACTCCGCAAAAGTGAAGAACGCTTTCACCTGCTGACGCGGGCAACAAATGATGCAGTTTGGGATTTTAATGTGTCAAGAAATGAGTATTGGTTGAGCGAAGAGTTTGAAAAAGTTTTTGGATACAAACTCAACGAAACTCAGACGATAGATTTAGAATCATGGTGGCTGAATGTTCATGCCGAAGAACGGGAAAGAGTGAAGTCTAGCTTCAACGAAACAATGAACTCAGACGCTCAATGTTGGTCGGAGGAATACAGCTTTCGCCGCGCAGATGGGGGATATGTTTTTGTGCTCGATCGCGGTTACATTATCCGGAATGCTAGCGGTGAAGCAGTGCGGGCGATTGGCACTATGATGGATATCACTCAGCGCAGGCAAGCTGAAGAAATTATTCGCTATCAAGCTGTTTATGACCAACTCACAGGTTTACCGAACCGGATACTGTTTAACGATCGCCTGTTGGCTTCATTAAAACAAGCTAAAAAAAATGAAAAAATGCTCGCTGTGATGTTTTTAGACTTGGACAGGTTCAAAAAGATTAATGATACGCTAGGTCACGCTGCGGGCGATCGCCTGTTAGAGGGTTTTGCCGGACGCATCAGCGACACTTTGCGATCGACGGATACGGTAGCCCGCTGGGGAGGCGATGAATTTACTGTACTGCTTCCCGAAATCAATTGCTTAGAAGATGCGATTAAAACAGCTCAAAGAATACTCGACAATTTAAAACCAGCATTTAAACTAGAACAACAGGCGTTTCACATCAGTAGCAGCATCGGCATTGCCCTTTATCCCAACGACGGTGAAGATGCCGAAACTTTAGTCAAAAATGCCGATGCCGCTTTGTACCGCGCTAAGGAAAGGGGAAGAAATAATTATCAATTATACACTGCAACACTTAATCCCGAAGGCAGCCAGTTGCTAAATATAGAAAACAGGTTGCACGAGGCTCTAGAACAGGGAGAATTTGAGATTTTTTACCAGCCAAAAGTCAACATCACTACTTGGAAAATCCAGGGTATGGAAGCCCTGCTGCGCTGGAAACATCCAGAATTAGGTTTAGTTTCTCCGGCGACATTTATTCCGATCGCCGAAGAGAACGGATTAATTGTCCCTATTGGCGAATGGGTGCTGCAAACTGCCTGCACTCAAAATAAAGCTTGGCAGGATGCTTTGCAACCAGATTTGCGGGTAGCGGTCAACTTTTCGGCGCGGCAGTTTCAGCAATTTAATTTAGTGCAAATGGTGGCGAATTGTTTGGAAAGAACTGGTTTAGCACCGAAGTATTTGGAGTTAGAAATCACCGAGACTACAGCTATGCAAGATGTGGATTATACCACAAAAGTTTTGAGGGAGTTGCAGGCTATGGGAGTGCAGATTGCGCTGGACGATTTCGGTACGGGTTATTGTTCTCTAAATTATCTCAAAAAGTTTCCGTTGAATATCTTGAAAATAGACAAATCTTTTGTCAGCGAACTGACGACTGATCCGTGCGAACGGGCGATCGCAAATGCTGTAGCAACTCTGGGGCGAGATTTGAACTTGAGCGTGGTGGCTGAGGGAGTAGAAACTAAAGAGCAGTTGGATTGTTTGCGATCGCTCCACTGTCACGAAATTCAGGGTCATTATTTTAGCAAGGCGCTCTCGGCTGGGGATGCGAGCAAACTTTTGGTAAATTGTCTGTTGAGGAAAGTGAAAATTGCTTAATTGGTCATTGGTCATTCGATCGGGTGCTGACGCTGCTTTAGGTACGTAGTTGCGCTTCAGCGCTCTTTACGTAAATATAAATAAGAGCGCCCAAGCGCAACTACGTACCTTGAATGTGAGAGTAAAGAGCGATCGGGATTTGTATAAATATCAAGAAAGAGCGCCCAAGCGCAACTACGTACCTTGAATGCGAGAGTTGCTTCTAGGGATTTGTATAAATATAAATAAGAGCGCTGAAGCGCAACTACGTACCTTGAATGCGAGAGTTGCTTCTCGGACAGGAGTCAAGAGCGATCGGCATACCGCAGTTCACAGCTTAGCTGGGCTAGGGAAGCGCTAATGCTGTGTCGTTGCAGATGACCGATCGACCTTGCGATCGATCGCCCGCACGACTTAAAACTTAAAATAGTGTGCAGAATAACGGACTTGTGCCAAAAGACAGACGAAAATATCGCTACCCCAACATAAACGCTTTGTCTATGCAGCCAATTCGCACATTTAACGTTTCCCCGTCTCTGCCGGCAATTCTCGAACCCCTACGCAAGCTTGCCTACAACTTGCACTGGGACTGGAACGTTGATACCAAAGACCTTTTCCGCCGGCTCGATCGAGATCTCTGGGATTCCAGCAATCAAAACCCGGTGCTGATGCTCGGAACCATTTCTCAAGAGCGACTGCAAGAAATGGCAGAAGATGAAGGCTTCATTGCTCAAATGAACCGAGCAGCCCAGCAGCTAGACGATTATCTCAAAAATCGGGCCTGGTACCGCAAACAGCGCGGCACCGATCGCCAGGAATGCTACGCTTACTTTTCGATGGAATTCGGCTTAGTTAAAGCCCTACCCATCTATTCCGGCGGTTTGGGCGTGCTCGCAGGCGACCACCTCAAATCTGCTAGCGACTTGGGCTTGCCCTTGGCTGGCGTAGGCTTGCTGTATCAAGAAGGCTATTTTTCGCAATATCTCAACGCCGATGGCTGGCAGCAAGAACGCTATCCGCTGAACGATTTCTACAATATGCCGCTGCACCTAGAACGCAATCCCGATGGTTCGGAATTGCGGATTGAGGTGGACTATCCCGGCCGCAAGGTATACGCCCGGATTTGGCGGGTACAGGTGGGCACGGTGCCTCTGTACCTAATGGATACAAATATTGAACCTAACAGCCGCTACGACCAAGATATTACCGACCAACTGTACGGCGGTGACAAAACTCTGCGGATGCACCAAGAAATCATGTTGGGCATCGGCGGAGTGAAAATGCTCAAGGCTTTGGGCTTGACAGTTACGGCTTATCACATGAATGAAGGCCACGCGGCTTTCATGGCTTTGGAACGCATACGGATGCTGATGGAGGAACATCACCTGAGTTTCTTGGAAGCGGAACAGGTGGTGATTTCGAGCAGTATGTTTACGACTCACACGCCTGTACCTGCTGGCTTTGACTTGTTTGAGCCGGATATGGTGATGCACTATCTGGGTCAGTATCCCAAGATGTTTGGCTTGTCGCAAAATGAGTTCCTGGGATTGGGCCGGGAGGATACGAAAGATTTGTCCGGGCCTCTGAATATGGCAATTTTGGCAATTAAAATGTCGAGTTTTGTCAACGGGGTGGCAGCTTTGCACGGTGTCGTGTCGCGCCCGATGTTCCAAGGGTTATGGCCGGGTTTGCCTGAGGAAGAGGTGCCGATTACTTCGATTACCAACGGGGTTCACGCTCGCAGTTGTGTGGCGAAGTCTACTCAGGAGTTGTACGATCGCTATCTTGGCCCGGATTGGGAAATGACTCGCAAGGACGATCGACTCTGGGATCGGATGTCGTCGATTCCTGATGAGGAATTGTGGCGGAATCACGAACGCTGTCGATCGGAGTTGGTGGTGTTTGCGCGGGAGTGGCTGCAAAAGACTCTGCGCGAGCGCGGGGCGGCTCAAACGGAAATTGAACACGCTCGGGAAGCTCTCGATCCGAAGGTGCTGACGATCGGGTTTGCACGCCGTTTTGCTACTTACAAGCGGGCGACGCTGTTTTTGCGCGATGTCGATCGCATTATGCGGATCATGCGTGACAAAAACCGCCCCGTGCAGTTTGTGATTGCTGGGAAAGCTCACCCGATGGATATTCCGGGTAAGGAATTGATTCGGGATATCGTTCATTTCATCCGCGAGCACGAAACTATCAGTTCGATGGTGTTTCTGCCGAATTACGACATTAACGTGGCTCGGATGATGGTGTCCGGTTGCGATGTGTGGCTGAATACGCCGCGCCGTCCCCGTGAGGCTTCTGGTACTTCCGGGATGAAAGCTTCGATGAATGGTTTGCCAAACCTCAGCATTCTTGACGGTTGGTGGGATGAGGCGGATTATGTTCGCACTGGTTGGCCGATCGGACATGGCGAGTTTTACGAAGATACTAAGTATCAGGATGAAGTCGAGGCGAATGCTTTGTACGACTTGATGGAAAAGGAAGTTGTACCGCTGTTTTACAACCGGGATGCTGATGGTATTCCCCGCGGTTGGACGGCGAAAATGAAGGATTCTATTGCTTTGAACTGTCCTTTCTTCAATACGGCTCGGATGGTGAAGGATTACGCGCGGCGGGCTTATTTCCCCGTGAGCGATCGCTATCACACGATGACTTCTGACGGATGCGCTCCGGCTAAGGAGTTGTCTCAGTGGAAGAAGCACCTTCTCGGGAAGTGGCACGACATTAAGATTGAGGCTGTTGATATTTCCCAGGATAAGGAAGTTAAGGTCAATCAGTCGATCGCTGTTAAATCTCGAATCAATCTGATGGGATTGACACCTGCGGACGTACAAGTCGAACTTTATCAAGGTTCGGTTGATGCTAACGGCGAGATTGTTGGTGGCGTGCCAATGGTAATGGAGTATTTGGGAGAAGATCCTCACAATGCTAGCCTTTATACGGCTGACATTACTTATACTTCTAGCGGTTTGCAAGGTTTGTCGCTGCGGGTTTTGCCGAAGCACGATAATCTCAGCAGTCCTTATGAAGTTGGTGTGATTCTCTGGGCACATTAAACAGTTGACAGTTGACAGTTGACAGTTGACATTTGTGATGGTCAATGCGCGATTGTGCTATTTTTCGGGAGCATCTCAGTTTTGCATTTACAGTGCGAGCTGTCGCGAGTTCGCGACAGCTCGCACTACCATAAAAAATGCTTCTTGCAAAACTGAGATACTCCCTCAGGTTCGTAGTGAGGACTTTAGTCCGCAGGGAGCATCTCTGTTTTGCATTTAATAGTGCGAGCTTAAGAGCTCGCGTATTATACGATACGCGAGCTCTTAAGCTCGCACTATAAGAAAAAATGCTTTTTACAAAAATGAGATGCTCCCTATTCTTATTGAAGTTGGGGAATGACTATGTAGCCGGTTGCGCGATCGCCCAAAACCAAATTCCGCTCGATTCCCCAGTACCACCAGTGAGCGCCGATATAAGCGCACAGCAAGGCATCTAGCTTGTCTTCCAAGGCTTTAAGGGTAGCGATACTGGTGGGGATATCGCTCACAGGCAAGATGCCTATGCCACAGTTCACAGGCAAGATGTCTGTGCCACAAGACAGATTGAGACTTGGTTCAAGGCTCGGTAAAATATCGATAATATACTGGCAGAGTTTCATCAATTCTAATTGACGCTCTGCCAGTTTTCCTTTTTTGTATTTGATGATTCTATCTAATTTAAATAAGTTGATTGTGGCTGGATGGGGAAAGACTTCTATTTGATATCTGCCTAGTTTCTTAGCTTCAATAGTTGGTGAGTGGACAAATCCTCGGGCTTCTAAACAAAGGCCAAATTCGACTGTTTTTTGGGCGAAGGGGCGAGAAAGATTGGCGGGATAGCAGCCTGCGTGGTAGCGCCCGAAGTGTTTGTGGGTGAGTTTGTCAGCGTCGCGCATTCCCGTTGGATTGGTGATGATTGTGGGAGCGTCTACGGCGATGATGGCTGGTTCGGTTGGGGAGATTTGGCGATCGATCCAGGTGAGGATGTCGTTGAGGGATTGTTGGCGATCGCACTCGATGAATTGCAATCGATTGTTTTCCCAATTCAAACAGCACAAACCGCTTGCTCCTGAACTCCAACCTAAGTCTATGCCGATAAATTTCATACTTGTTTAAATTAGTCCTGGACGCGCGCTGAGATTAGAAACCCGGTTTCCTCGTATATTTCTCGTTCCTGTCCGCAAAATCTCGTAGAAACCGGGTTTCTTACCCCCATGTGTCAGCCGTGATAATTATACATAAAAATCTAGCTGCGGATTAGGATACGGCAGTGCCGCTTTCCTACAGATGCTTGTGTGCGAGAGATAATTGCACCATCAAAAATATGATACAATGATAGATATAAAATTGGATAGGAGAAATATAGTATGTTGGCAGAAACAGAAAAACGCTACTATACTCCAGAGGAATATTTAGCTTTAGACGAAGCTGCGGAATACAAAAGCGAATATCTAGATGGAGAAATATTACCGATGACTGGTGGAACAGCTAATCACAATAAAATTGCGCTGAATTTTTGCCGCATATTTCCCTTGACTGTAAGCGGGCAAAATTACGAGATTTTTATCAATGATATGCGGTTGTGGATACCGCGTTATCGTCTGTACACTTATCCAGATGTGATGGTGATTCAGGGTGAACCGGTTTATCAGGGAACTAACACCACGACTGTGACAAATCCCTTGCTAATTGTTGAGGTTTTGTCGAAATCTACTAAAGATTATGACAGAGGGGAGAAGTTTCTTTATTATCGATCGATTCCTGAACTTCGGGAATATATTTTAATTGACCAATACAAATATCATGTCGAACAATTGACTAAGACTGCTGATGATAAATGGCTATTTACTGAGTATGAGTCAGAAGATTCTGTATTAGCAATGGACTCGGTTGAGTTCCAAATTAGCTTGACGGATATTTACGATCGCATAAATTTTGAAGTCGCAGCAGAATAGACTTGTTGCACAATCGTTTTGCAGCAAGGACTTCAGCCATCGATCTGCTGAATTCGGGCGATCGCACAAACTGCACTTAATTTTTCTCCGGCTTTTCATCGGATGGCGGGGGCTGTTTTTGTTTTTGACGTTCTCTCACAGCTTGTTCTAAAAGGAATGCTGATAAGCCGCTGATTGAGCGCCGTTCTTCATCTGCCCACTCTTGGAGTAGGTCGTAAATTCCTTCTGCTATTGAGGTTGATACACGTTTAGCCATTAGAAATTCAGTATTTTTTTATTTAGGGCGATCGTCATTGTCGAGTATTTTAGACGATTCTGTCGAATATGCAGCATTATGCTGCTTTTGCACAGCACTATGCGCCCGATCGCGCATGAATCAGCAATAAAAAACTTCAGTCCTCAGTTTGTTTGAGAGAGCGATCGATCGCCCAAACTCAACTTAACTCTTCTCCTGCTTCTCATCCGATGGCGGGGGCTGTTGTTTCATTTCCTTTTGACGTTCTCTGGCTGCTTGCTCCAAAATGAATGCTGACAAGCTGCTGACTGAACGGCGTTCTTGACTTGCCCACTCTTCAAGGATGTCATAGATTCCATCGGCTAAATAGGTCGCTAAGCGTTTGGTCATAAGATATTCACTATTTTTTAGTTTAAACCGATCGCAATTGTGCTGTATCTAGACCACTTTGTCGAATATAGCTCATTTAAAGCATTTATATGTGCTATATCCATGCTATAATCTCAACAAGTCAAAAGCCAGCGTCATCCCTAGGAAAGTTCGTCGCTGGCTTATGGCCCCTAATAAACAAGGAGGCAATCTCTATGGTACGACCTGAAAGCGACGAGAGTGAATATACTCGCGGCTATCAACAAGCTTTGGATGACTTTAGCGTGACGCAACTGCTGTCGCGCATCCGCTGCTACTCTGATGACGATTTTGATGCCGATCGCGCGTGTATGACTCAGCCAGAGCTCGAAAGCTTGGCGGTGTTTCTGATTCTGCGCGTCGGGGCGAATTTGAACGGAAGTGCGTAGGCGCAAGCCGGGGCGTAGCCATCGCCCGTTATCTCAACTCTCTCAGAAAAGCCAATTCTCCGACAATTGCCGATCGTCCCGCGATCGAACTCAACTTAAATTCGCGAGGGAAAACACCGGAAGAGTCAAAGGAGGGCGATCGCAATTATTGGGCGATCGTCCGAATTTTACCGAATGCTCAACATTATACGATCGCGCGTTTTGTCAACCGCCAAGATGCGGACGATCGGCGGAGGGCTTTGTGTCGGTTTATTCCGGGGGGTGTGTTTGAAGTTGTGATGTGCGATCGGGCTTAATCAATAAATACAGTTGAAGAGCGATCGGCTATCATAATACCTAGATACTGTAAAAAACGATGGCTGCCAAAGACCGATTTCATGATGCTGTTAAACAAGCTCTCTTGAAGGAGCAGTGGGTAATTACGGCAGATCCGCTGATCCTCAAGATAGATAAGGTGAAGTTTGAGATTGATTTAGCAGCAGAAAAAGTCTTTGCCGCTGAAAAAGCTGGACAAAAGATTGCAGTTGAAATCAAAAGTTTTTTGAATCCATCAGCGGTGACAGACTTTCATTCAGCGTTGGGACAGTTTTTGAACTACCGCTTAGGATTGCAAATGAACGAACCAGATAGAACTCTGTATCTGGCAATTCCTCTCGATATATTTGAATCCTTTTTTCAAGAAAGATTCACTCAGGAAGCCGTCAGACAGTATCAAGTGAAGTTAATCGTCTACGAACCAGTTCAGGAGGTAATCATTGAATGGAAAGAATAGAGGAGTACCGCCAATTTATCCGCCAGTTGCTAACCACTCATGCCACAGTCGATCCAAATTCAGAATTGGATGTTGAATGTCAGTTGGTGTTCGATACAGAACAAGATCATTACCAAATTTTAGACGTTGGCTGGGAGGGATACAAGCGGATTTATAACTGTTTCATTCACTTAGATATCAAGGATGGTAAAATCTGGATTCAACGCAATATGACAGAAGCCGATTTAGGACAAGAATTAGTTGAGATGGGAGTACCCAAAGAGGATATTATTTTAGGGTTGCATCCACCGTACAAGCGTCCATATACTGGCTATGGAGTTGCTTAGGCAATCGCAGCGTCTATTTTTCACCTCGTTTTTCCAACGGACTGTCTTAAGTTAACCGTATTGGTTGAAATCGAAATAATCAATGTCTGACACACTCTAAAAGTTAATTTAACTGTCTAACCATTAGCATCGAGACTATTTTGGCATCCAATCAACCAGCCCCGACTTTATTTAGACGGTTTAGAAGGTTCGGGACTTATAATTAACAATTGATCGCCGGATTGACTTTGTTGAATTGCCATCACTGGCGGGCGTGCTTTAGGGTCTTTTTGCTGTTCTGTTGTTAAAGCCGGAAACAGATAAATCCAGTTTCCTCTCTCCAAAAGCAACCGCCAAACTCTAGGTTCTTTGGGATTATTGATATCAGTATAATCTCTTTTGCTCAAATCTGCAAATAGACCTGCATCGCCGATCGCCTTAAATCCTTTGGGGGCTAATCGGCAACGGCGGGTAAAGATGAATTTTCCCCCGCATCGCCTCGGGCATCGGCAATACCTTGGTAGCGAGCAGACCAAAACAACATTACTAATACCAAACTAACGATAATAATTTCGTTAACCAGCGATCGTACCAATTTAATCGAGTTAAATCGATTGATATTAAATTGCTGCCAAGACATCAGTGGGTGATAAAACCACGAAATTCTTGTTACACGAGCCGACGAAGAAAACCTTATAATTGTCCAATTGACTATAGCAGAAATTTTTCTATTTACAATATCAAATACCCACAAAGTGTGGTAAATTGCTAGAGCTGTTAGCAGAAGTGCGAGTAAACTTTTGAGTATCGTCCAGGGGTCAGCTAAAAAAACCTGAATCGGTACTATGAAAAACGATTCTACTGGTAAATCAAGGGTCATTACCTCTAGCTGAAAGTAGTAAAAATAAGACCAGCGATAAATCCAGCCTGTGAAAAACAAAGCTGTACCAAGCAAGCCAACAATACTGGCAAAGTTACCTAAAATATTCGGTTCTGGAGTCAGCGGGGAAGTCGGTTGGGGAGTAGGTTGAGGAGTCGGTTGGGGATTCGGCTGGGGATTCGGGGGATTCGGGGGAGTAGGTTGGGGAGTAGGTTGAGGAGTAGGTTGAGGAGTAGGTTGAGGAGTAGGTTGGGGAGAAGCGGTCACACAATCACCTTCACAAAATGGCGTTGCTTAATCAGGGTATGAAAAAAATAAGTTAAAAATCCCCAAGCTTTGTCGATACTGGTTTCTATGACTGGCATATTTAGCCTTTCATACCGTACGGAGTTAACGCTTACCATTGAAGGGGGTTTAGGGAGATTATGAAACGCAACACACTTTCATTTCTAGTTGTAGGATTTTTTACAGTAATAGCGGGTATAGCAGCACAAGTCAATGCGGCCAGCCAACCACAGAATTTGCTATCCATACAAGCACAAGCTAATGCTAGCCAGGCCGTACCCTTAAGATTACGGACGCAAGCCCAAATTGTGATGAAAGGAGGTGAAACAAGAGACGGTCGAGTTGTAAAAATCGATCGGAAAGGGCAAAAATTATGGATACAAGCATCCGGGGAACAGCGATCGCTCCCGCTGAGCCAAATTGAGAACATCATATTTCCTAAAAGTACGCCACCACCTAAGAGTAATCGGGAGCGTCGTTATCGTCATGGGATTTTGCCTCAAGCCGAAGCCATATGGAATAACATTCCCATGAGTGCTTTTGAGCTGAAAAATGCTGCTAAAGGTGAAGCTGTGGTGCAACTGAGTTCGCCTGTCGTCAATAGCGCGCAACTAAAATACATTTTGAACGTACCGAAAAACAAGCGATTTTTCGTCGATGAAATGCGATTTAATGTGCAGAAAAAGACTATGACAATTGTAGTGACTCCTTATTGAGTCCGTCGGGGGTCAGAAACCGGGTTTTTTACGAAAATATTTCGTTGTAGCCCGCAGATTCGATAAAAACCCGGTTTCTTTCGGTAGGAGTGCGTCCAGTTTTAGCTTGGGCTGAGGAACGAAACCCAACTTGTTCGATTTAGAGAGTTGGGTTTCGCGAAGCTCAAAATTTGGGCATGGACGAAAATACACTGCTGTTTGCTGACAGCCAATTCAATATTCGCGATGCCGCCTTATTAGGATTGCAAAACACCAGACTCCTCACCTTAAGCGCGTGTCAAACTGCTATGCAAGCAAATTCTAACGGTGAAGAAATATCGGGAGTTGCCTATGTATTTGAGCGTGCGGGTGCACGAGCTGTGATGGCGAGTTTGTGGAGTGTTGATGATGCAGCTACTAAAGATTTGATGGTTCAGTTTTATCAAAATATTAATAAGGGGATGAGTAAAAATGATGCTTTGCGGCAAGCTAAGTTGAGTCAGATTAGTCGCCATCCGTTTTATTGGTCGCCGTTTATTTTAATTGGCGATGCGCGGTAGTTGAAATTCGGCGGTGGTTGAAATTGGGTTGAAACTCGGCGGTTGAAATCCGGCGGTTGGAAACCGCATCTACAGAAACAAAACCCGACGAAAGCGGGTTGAAGAGTTGACAGTTAAATTACATTATCTTCAGTCCGCTTGGCATGGACATCGTATAAAATCTTATATAGCCTTTCTCAAAAAGATGGATGATGTATAACTGACAGCTTACATAACCCTTAAACTAAGAGGGCTAAAGCCCAACAACGTACCTCATCTTTCTGATAACCGTTATATTTGGCATCCAAAAAATGCGATCGCACAACGAATCGCCCAAACCGGCCCAACTAAATTTATACGCGCAAGACGGCAAATACAACACAACGTATACGGTTTGCCACAATGCCCGAATCGATCGCACGCCCTACATTAGGAAGAGTAAAGAAAAGCAGTCCAAAGCTGTAGCAGTACAAGCCTCACCGATGCAACCGTCCCCCAACAGGTTCGGTAAATACACCTTCATCGCAAGGTCTAACCGCCCGCAGTATAGAGATAAGCACCCTATCGAAGACTGTTGTATTAAAGCAGAGCTGACTACCCGTAAACCGCGAAGTAGAATCGCAGTTCTGAATAACCAGACTATCACACAGATAGAAAACCAAAATTTTGTAGAGATTGGAGCCGGAACACCCCTATGGGAAAAGTAGTTGGAATTGACTTAGGTACGACAAACTCCTGCGTCGCAGTTATGGAAGGCGGCAAACCCACCGTCATAGCCAACGCCGAAGGGGGTCGCACCACACCTTCCGTAGTAGCATATGCTAAAAATGGCGATCAACTCGTCGGACAAATCGCCAAGCGTCAAGCCGTGATGAACGCCGAAAACACCTTTTACTCAGTAAAACGGTTTATCGGGCGTCGGGTTGACGAAGTAACCCACGAAACCACAGAAGTTTCCTACAAAGTCCTGAAAGTCGGCAACAGCCTCAAACTCGACTGTCCCGCCCGCGGCAAGCAATTTGCTCCCGAAGAAATTTCCGCGCAAGTGTTGCGTAAACTCGTAGAAGATGCCAGCAAATACCTCGGCGAAACTGTTACCCAAGCGGTAATTACAGTACCCGCTTACTTCAACGATTCCCAGCGCCAAGCTACTAAAGACGCGGGAAAAATTGCCGGTATTGAAGTTCTGCGGATTATTAACGAACCTACAGCAGCCGCTTTAGCCTACGGATTAGATAAAAAGAGCAACGAAACCATCCTCGTATTTGACTTGGGCGGCGGTACTTTCGACGTATCAATTCTCGAAGTCGGCGACGGCGTATTTGAAGTGCTAGCAACTTCTGGAGACACTCACCTCGGTGGTGACGACTTCGACAAAAAAATTGTTGATTTCATCGCCGGAGAATTCCAAAGAGCCGAAGGAATTGACCTCCGCAAAGATAAACAAGCACTGCAACGCCTGACGGAAGCAGCCGAAAAAGCCAAGATTGAACTTTCGAGCGTTACCCAAGCAGAAATCAACTTGCCGTTTATTACCGCAACTCAAGACGGCCCAAAACACTTGGACACCACCTTGACGCGGGCCAAGTTTGAAGAACTTTGTTCAGATTTGATCGATCGCTCTCGCATTCCCGTAGAAAACGCGATTCGCGATGCCAAATTAGACAAATCTGCAATTAATGAAGTTGTCTTAGTTGGTGGTTCTACACGCATTCCAGCCGTGCAAGAACTGGTCAAAAAAATCCTCGGCAAAGACCCGAACCAAACGGTAAACCCGGATGAAGTGGTAGCAGTCGGTGCAGCAATTCAAGCAGGCGTGCTCGCAGGCGAAGTCAAAGACATCCTGTTGCTCGACGTTACCCCGCTGTCTCTCGGCGTCGAAACCTTGGGCGGCGTGATGACCAAAATCATTCCCCGCAACACCACTATTCCTACCAAGAAGTCGGAAACTTTCTCGACTGCTGTAGATGGCCAAACAAACGTGGAAATTCACGTTTTGCAAGGCGAACGGGAAATGGCAAACGATAACAAAGATTTGGGAACTTTCCGTTTAGATGGAGTTCCCCCAGCTCCCCGTGGCGTACCTCAAATTGAAGTTACATTTGATATCGATGCTAACGGTATTTTGAATGTAGCTGCTAAGGATAAAGGTACTGGTAAGGAACAATCTATCAGCATTACCGGTGCTTCTACTTTGCCTAGCAATGAAGTCGATCGCATGGTTCGGGAAGCCGAATCGAATGCGGCTGCTGACAAAGAACGTCGCGAACGGATCGATCGCAAAAACCAAGCCGATTCTCAAGCCTACCAAATCGAGAAGCAGTTGGCAGAATTGGGCGATAAAGTTCCTGCTGATGACAAAACCAAGATTGAAGGCTTGCTAAAAGACTTGCGGGCTGCGATCGAAAGTGAAGATGACGATCGTATCAAAACCTTAACAACAGAGTTGCAGCAAGCATTCTACGCAGTCAGCAGCAACCTTTACCAGCAAGCAGGCGGCCCCACTGACGGCCCTGGTGGCCCTGGAGACGGCGGCCCGACTGGCGGCGGCGACGACGTGATTGACGCCGACTTCACCGAAGGCAACAAATAGTAGGCTAATACCAATTTTTTATGAGGCTGCATAGAATTCGATCCCCCCTAGCCCCCCTTAATAAGGGGGGGACAAGATTATTCTCAAAGTCCCCCTTCTTAAGGGGGATTTAGGGGGATCGAGAACTGTGCAACGACCCGTTAAATCGGTATAAACTAAAAGCCCGCAGTTAGAAGTAGGAAACCCGGTTTTGAAGAGAAGCCGGGTTTCTCTGTATGATTAAAGTTAACACCTTCATGATTCCGCGATTGAAATCGCTTCTACAAAAACGAAGTCCGCCTCCGCGGACTAAGAAATAAAGTCAGGAGTAATCTAAATGTCTCGTTCTCCTATACAAAATTCATCCGCAAACACTCCCAACAAATCTCAGGCTGCATCCTTGCGCCGACTCCGCCGCATCAGTCATTTACTAGACAATGCAATTCCGATTCCCGGCACAAAATACCGCATCGGACTCGATCCAATATTAGGATTGATACCGGGTGGCGGCGATTTAGTTGGTTCAATTTTTGCAGGTTATGTTGTTTTCAAATCCGCTCAAATGGGAGTGCCACAAGAGACTTTAGTAAAGATGGCGGCTAACATCGTATTTGATACAGTTGCTGGCACTGTACCAGTTGCCGGAGACTTGTTAGATGTTGCTTGGAAAGCTAATATCAAAAATATCGAATTGCTGGATGCTCATTTAGGTTCGCCTGAACCGGCTGGAAAAAAAGCTGATTGGTTGTTTGTGGTGGCTTTGCTGTTGGGTTTGA
>NZ_JAEQCB010000141.1:0-17469 GCF_020738785.1 Microcoleus sp. PH2017_05_CCC_O_A
GAATAATTTAGTAGCGCTAACTTCAAATCAGCCGGGATTTGTCCCTTTACTGATTAACGGGCGACCACTGAAATCAATTAATCAATTCTACAACAAACGCAAGGCACAACTACAATCTCAATTAAAAGGAAACCGCTCCTCCTCATCACGTCTTGGGCGCCTAACTCGTTGCCGCCATCAAAAAGTGGATAATTACTTGCACCACACCAGTCGGCAGATAGTCAATCTGCTCGCCTCACAAAAGATAGGGACGCTAGTAATTGGCAAAAACTTGCGATGGAAAAACGAGATTAATTTAGGCAAGAGAACAAATCAAAACTTGGTCAGTATTCCTCATGCTCGACTAATTGAAATGTTGAAATACAAAGCTGAATTGATGGGAATTAAGGTAATAGAGCTAGAGGAATCCTATACTTCCAAATCGAATTTTCTGAATTTAGATCCAATTCCTGTCTACGGGAATCTTGGCGCCCAGGATACCAAATTTAGTGGAAAGCGAATTAAGAGAGGATTGTATAGAACATCGGAGGGTCGATTAATTAATGCCGATGTTAACGGAGCTTATAATATTTTGAGAAAAGCAATCCCAAATGCCTTCAGCGATGGGATACGTCGTGGGCGTAGCTCAGCCGAGGCGGGTCAATCCGCTCGAAGTGAAAGCGAAAGGGGAGGGACTTGAAGCCTCCCATGTCATGTAATAGATGACTATACTTTTACAAATCAGACTATTCATTACTCCAATCCTCTTCCTTCTAAGTAGAGGTCGCTCTTAAACTGTCAAGCGGTCAACTGTCAACTGTCCCAGGTCAACTGTTGAAAGCTTGCAGGGTGCACTTGGAGCAGAAGGAAGAAGAGTTTAGCGCTCGAACGCCCTGAAGTCAAAAGCAAGAGATCCCATGGGGAAGTACAACGCGAAAAGTTCGCAACCGTCGGGCGGGGTTGCTATATATAAAAATTAAAATAAGATTAGTTAAGCAATACTTCGGACAGTTTTAGATCTAGTCGAGCCTCCGAAACCCTTACTGACTATATGCTGGACTATTTTTTCAATGTTTAAGTTCAGCCCTAAGTTTCAGAAAATGCGTAAAAAATGGCAGGGCTTACTCGCTCTCGGCTTACACGGCCGTTAAAAAACTGTCCGAAGCAAAAAGGGGTTGAATTTACAGAGTACGCGATCGACGGAGATGGAGCAGCACGCGATCGCATGACCGATCGAGCCAACGGAGGCCGCAGCCTCCCCCAGATATTCATTAACGACCAACACATAGGCGGCTGCGACGAAATGCACGCACTAGATGCTCAAGGCCTACTAGATCCGTTGCTAGCAAAATAAGGCATTTCCCGTTGCATTTTGAATTTGCCTAAATTTTCATTCGACCAATTTTTAATTGTAACTGACCATGAAATTTGCATTCATCATCGATCCGCTCGATCGACTAATTCCAGGACATGATACCAGCGTAGCGCTGATGGAGGCAGCTCAAGAATTGGGTCACGAAGTGTGGGCGACTCAAGCCAACGAATTAAGCATCATCGGCGGCAAAACCTGGGCAATGTTGACTAGAGTAGCCCTCACCCCAGTCAAACAAGTAGAAGGGCGCTGGGAGGCGGCTGAGGCTTGGTATCAGGTGGAACAGCCTGCATTGGGCCCACTCGAAGCAATGGACGCAGTATTTATGCGTACCGATCCCCCAGTCAACGTTCCCTACCTTTACACGACTTATCTTCTAGACGGCATCGATCCCGCTAAAACTTTGGTAGTTAACAGTCCCAAAGGATTGCGAGCGGCTAATGAAAAGATGTATGCTTTGCAATTTGAGGGAGCGATCCCCGAAACAATTGTTTCTCAAAACAAGCAGGTAATTCGCCAATTTGTGGAGAAAAAGGGAGCGGCAGTTCTTAAACCATTGGGAGGCAAAGCTGGCGAGGGGATTTTGTTCTTGGAACCGGGCGATCGCAATCTCAACTCCATGGTTGAAATTAGCACTCAACAAGGCAAAATTCCAGTGATGGTGCAGACTTATCTGCCCGAAGCAAAAGACGGAGATAAACGAATCATCCTCTTGAACGGCAAGCCCATCGGCGCAGTCAATCGCATTCCCACCGGCAATGAATTCCGAGGCAACATGGCTGTCGGTGGCCGAGTCGCAAAAACAGAAATTACCGATCGCGAACATCAAATTTGCGCTCAGTTAGCACCTGTGCTGCAACGAGACGGACTGTACTTTGTCGGCATTGATATCATTGGCGGTTATCTCACCGAAGTTAATGTCACCAGCCCTACAGGAATCAGAGAAATCGATTTGTTTGATGAGGTGAGTTTGGGCAAACAAGTAATTGAATGGACTGTCTCGCAGGTAGGAACTAGACGCTAAAATCTAATAACCCAGAATTACTCATCGGTCAATTATTTTTTTTGAAAAATAACAAAAAAAATCGCCTTTTTTTTAGGGTAAAAAGCTTGACTTTGAGAATTTGAAGAGGTATCATGTAATAATGGGAGTGGTGACAAAATTTAAATTTAAGTCACCACTCCCATTATTAAATAATAATATCCCGATCGTCCCAAAAAATCAATAGGTAATAGCTACTTTTTTAGGACAAATTTTTTAACAAAATCACAAAAAACTCAGTGTATTCAACAATATTGTCAGAAGTTCATATCTGGGCCAGCTTGTCTAGGAGCAGAAAACATTGCACTCCGAAGCTTTCCTATCTTAAAATTATCTGCGTTAATCTGCCTTCAATCTGCGGTTGACTTCTCAATCAAAGACTGAATCCCCAATCCCAATCCCCAATTATTAAATCATGTCAAAAATTGGCGTTGCAGTAGTCGGTACAGGTTTCGGTCAAAAAGTGCACCTGCCCGGATTCGAGACCCACCACCGGACAGAGGTTGTGGCTGTCTATCACCGAAATTTAGACTCATCTCAGGCGATCGCCACCGCCCACAACATCCCCTACGCTTGCAACTCGATCGCAGATATAGTAGCGATCCCAGAAGTAGCGGGCGTCAGCATTTCCACGCCGCCATTTTTGCATTTTGAAATGGCAAAAACAGTCCTAGAAGCAGGCAAACATTTATTATTAGAAAAACCGACAGCCCTGACAGCTAATGAAGCCCGGGAACTTTACCGATTAGCGAATCGCGAATCTCAAACCCAAGCAATTGCCACCATGGACTTTGAGTTTAGGTTCATTCCCGCATGGCAAATGCTAGCAGAATTATTAGCAGCAGGATATGTAGGAGAAAAGCGTTTAATTAAAATTGATTGGTTGGTGCCCGGCCGCGCTGATGCTACTCGCCCTTGGAATTGGTACGCACAAAAAGAGCGAGGCGGCGGAGTTTTGGGCGCGACAGGTTCCCACGTTTTTGATTATATTAGCTGGCTGTTCGGCCCCGTGCAGAGGCTTTCTGGGCAATTGATTACAGGAATTTCGGCGCGGCCCGATCCGAACGATTCGGGAAATTTAAAACCTGTTGATGCCGATGATTCTTGTACGTTGATGTTGGAATTGGCCGGGGGAACGCCTTGTCAAGTTTGTTTGAGTTCGGTTACTTATCAAGGGCGGGGACATTGGGTCGAAATTTACGGCAGTCAGGGTACTTTGGTTTTGGGAAGCGACAATCAGCAGGATTACGTCCACGGATTTCGCTTGTGGGGTTCCCAAGCTGGAGAACCTTTAGCTGAAATTAAGATTCCTCAGAGATTGGAGTTTCCTCAAGTTTATCCAGACGGGAGAATTGCACCGTTTATTCGAGTAGTAGACAGGTGGGTTGAAGCAATTGATGCGGGGAAATCTTTGATACCGTCGCTCAAAGAAGGAGTTTACTCGCAGTTGTTGATGGATTTGACCCAGGAGTCAAATGCTACGGGAACTTGGGTGGATGTACCGAATTTAGATAAATTTTTGGGCGGTAGATAAGATTAAAAATTTACCTGAAAGAATTGGTTTAAAGCCGGAACCCTTGTAGGGAGAAATTAAAAGAAGGCTATTGATTACTCCAATCCTCGGACTTCCAGGTAGAGGTCGCCCTCAAACAGTCAACTGTCAACTGTCAACTGAATGAAAAAGCAATGTCGCCCACTCGATCGCACCCCAAACCCGATAAACTACTAATAGAGAAACTCGATCAATCCCTATATCCAGATTCGGTAGTTGTGAATGGCGCGCCCTGAAAGTCCTTGCCTCAGTATAGCGATCGCTCGCCTGAGAACCGCTGGGGCAAACCATTTTGCCACTTGGGTTCTACAAGCTCCCTATCCCAGCGGGTACGTTCACCACGACTGTATGTGGCCGCTGGCCCTGTCCCAATCTTGGAAAGCTTGGCAGGAAATGTTTTCCCCGTCAGGGACAATTCACGAATTGCCCCTAAATCCTGATGGCAGTTTCGTCTCGCCGGAAAACAACCAGAATCTACTGACAGAAACTGAAAAACGAACTGCTCAATCCCTACAAATCCCTCCTATTATCCGCTCTGTGCCGCTCCACCTCAGTCAAGGGGGGTTGGTGGAGAGGGGCGAGCAGAATCCGCTACCGCCACCTCCTAGCTACAGCAGTCGCCTGATGCAGCATTTGGGGATCGATCTTTGGCAGTGGCTGTTTGAAGGGCCGATTCAGGGCAGTCTCCAGGAAAGTAAAGGTATCGCGATCGGGCAAAATCTACCCCTGCGAGTCCGCATAGACTTGCGCGAACCGTATTTGATTGCCCTACCTTGGGAAATTATGCAGCCTCAAGCCGGTCAACCGGCTATTTCTCTGTCGCAGCAACTGCTTTTCAGCCGCACTACCAGCAATGTTGAGCCTTTACCGCCCCTGCGTCCTGCCGATTCCCTCAGCATTTTGCTCGTTTTGGGACAAGCAGAACCTGGCCGCGGTGCTAATTCTGAATTTTCCAGGGGCAATAATCGTCATTTGCAGTTGGAAGCAGAAGCAGTCGCCCTAGCTGGGGTTCTGGAAAATGCTTTTCAAACCGACGACAGCGGTAAATATTTCGACATCAGCGTTCCGACTCGCGTCGATACTCTGATCGAACCTACTCCGGCGGAACTAATTTCTCGGCTGGAAACTCAAGCTTATAACATTCTGTTTTACGCCGGCCACGGGATACCTGGCCCTGACGGTGGCTTACTGTTTTTGGGGCCGGACACGGCGATTAACGGTACTGAATTGGCTCAGGTTTTGGTTCGATGCCGCGTGACGCTGGCAGTGTTTAATGCCTGCTGGGGAGCTCAGCCGGCGGTGGAGAGGCTGCATTCAAATAACGGCCAGCAACAGGCGATCGCCCGCAGCAGTTTGGCTGAGGTGCTGATCCATCACGGGGTGCCGGCGGTGTTGGGGATGCGGGACTCGATCGCCGATCGCGAGGCCCTGAGTTTTATCCAAACTTTTGCCCAAGCTTTGGCAGGACGAATGTCGATCGATCGCGCCGTCGCCGTCGCCAGACAGCAGCTACTGACACTGTACAAGTTCAATCAACCGGCTTGGACGTTGCCCGTACTGTATATGCACCCAGAGTTTGACGGTCAACTGACTGAACCGGTAGATGACCTGAAAACTGAATTGCCTTTGAATTCTTCTACTTGGCTGGGACGTTTGCCGTCTTGTGCTTACTTGCGGGGGCGCGATCGACCAAATGTCAAATCTAGCGAATCTGGCAATCAGGTTTGGCCGATTACCGCTGGTATGGTTCGAGTCGGACGCTGGGAAGAAAACGACGTAGTGATTCGAGAACAGTGGGTTTCTCAAAAACACGCGGAGATTTTCTGTCGCAACAGCATCGGCGATCGCGGGGGCGAACCTAGCTACTTCCTGCGCGATTTTTCCCGCTACGGGACTCTAGTTTTGGGTACAGACGGATGGGTGAGAGTTCACCACCAAGAACTGCTGCTGCAATCGGGTACTCAGCTAAAATTTGGCAGTTCTCAAGGTCAGATTTTTGAGTTCACTATTGAGGTTCCAAAAACTTCGGGCTACAGTGAGACTGATTGCGGAACTAATTAAGGTGCGGGTGTAGCTAATGAAGGCAATCGGCGATCGGGACACCAAAGTTCTCGACGCCCGTGTCTCAAGTCTGAAGTTAAAACAGTTACTCACCACTGGCAACTAGCACTTGGCAGAGTCCACCTTCTGTATTTTACTTGAACTACTTAGGTATTACATCATGGCTACCCAATCTCCTGATTCTCAATATTTTCGCGACTCACAAACTCAGGCGCAGATGGAACTTCTCACCACAATAGTTCAGACTGATGTTGCTTATCCTTGGAATCCCGCACAGCTTGAATCAGAATCTTATTTAACCGATCTAGAGCAAGAATTTGCCCTGTTTGATTCCTTCAGCGACAGCGATATAGCGGAGAAGTCGCAAGTTTTATTCGGACAACTAGAACAAATTTGGCTGGCGACTTCTCTACAAAAGTCTTTGCGCGAAAAATTTGCTCGGGTTCCTCAAGATTTTCTAGCCTGCATCGCTCAAAGCGTCCAAAACGCAACTGTTAAGTATCAATCTTTAGCTGACCAAATGGTTGAGTGCGTGTTAGATATTTTGCCTCAGTGGGCTGAGGAAGATTTGCAGGTGTTGGCGCGTCCTTTGGCTTATGCGATGCGAGAGGCTGATTCGTCCGCAGTGGAAGTGGTGATGGAGACTAGAAGACCTTGGGCCCAATTGTCGGAAATAGAACAGGCGAGAGTTGGTTTGGCTGTCGCCCGCTATGCAATCTCGCAATTAGAAATTTCTGATTAGTTTTTGACGGCTAGTTTTTTAGGCTGCGATCGCGGTAATTTTTTAAATTAATATAAAATCAATCTACCTTTAGTTAGATGTCACATTCGTCTAATTATTAGCCCCTAGGGATTGCTATCTCAAACGATAGCAATCCTATTTGATTTGTAGACATGATATTTTTTGGTTGAAATAACTGCAAAAAGTCGAAGAAGGCTGGCAGTAAACAGGAAAAACCATCAGAAATGGGGCAAAAAATTTGGTTTATAGGGCAATACGGTTTACTTAACACTATTTATGCGCCGGAGATCCCCCTCGCATCCCCCTTAAAAAGGGGAGTAGGGGTTGACTTTGAGAGCATTCTTGTCCCACCCCCTACTCCCCTTTTTTAACGGGGGTTAGGGGCGATCTGTCTTAAGTGAACAGTATTGGTTTATAGGGAGGCACGTTTGTAGTGTGAACTTTAGTCCGCAGAATTTTATGAGCACGTGCATTCCGAAAATCCAACCAGGTTTGTAGTTGTGCGATCGCACACAATCTCAAGAAGCTCTTGCTATACTTTGCCTGGACTGGATATTGCTGAGCAGTTTGCCACTAAGCAGCGAGTGAACTATCATCGGAACCTCCGAGAAACCCCGTCGCTTTTAGCGCGGGGAGGGATAGGAGGCGAGTGAGGAGTCTCACCCCAACCGAAACCGACAATCGTTAGGTATCGGTAGGGAGAGGTGAGCGACGAATGAGCAATAAATCTATGCATGGCAAAAATAACTTGTTGTTGGTTAACTTTCGCTATATAATGGTGATATCAGCGAAAGCAATGTTTATGTACTCTACTCAGAAAAACCAACTACGCGACCTTGACAAAGCCGAATTCTTGGCGCTCAGAGAGTTGTGCAGGCTGAGTAAGAACCTCTACAATGTGGGTCTTTACACCGTTCGCCAATACTTTTTTGAAGAACGTAAACACTTGCGCTATGAGTCGGCTGTGCGATCTGTGCAAAGAGAATGAGAACTACCAAGCCCTCAATACAGACATTGCACAGCAAACATTGAAGGTGGTAGATCGAACCTTTAACAGCTTTTTTGGACTGATTAATGCGGTTAAATCTGGCACTTATCAACAGAAGGTAAGACTTCCTCACTACCAGCCCAAAGATGGGTATTTCGTGTTAATAATCCCTCGGATTAAAGTCAAAGATGGAAAGTTTAAAGTACCGATGTCCTATGCTTTTAAAAAGGAATTTGGAGATATAGTAATTAACTTTCCACAACGACTCGACCCCGCTCAGCTCAAAGAGGTTCGGATTCACCCTAAATACGATGCTCGATTCTTCGAGGTTGAGTATATCTCTAAAAGGGCAAATGAACCCTCCGAAACGATTGCTGGTAGTTCTCTGGCGATCGATCTTGGATTGGACAATCTGGCAACTTGTGTTGACACCAATGGGGCATCCTTTATTGTGGATGGTCGCAAACTTAAATCTATTAACCAGTGGTTCAACAAGGAAAATGCTAGACTGCAATCTATCAAAGATCGACAGAAGATAGAAAAACTGACCGAGCGTCAGGCTCGGCTGTATATCAATCGTAGCAACCAAATCAGGGATTACCTGAATAAAGCTGCAAGACTCATAATCGACCATTGCGTTAATACTAAAATTGAATGCTTGATTGTCGGATTCAACCTTGGGATGAAGCAAGATATCAATCTTGGTCGTCGCACCAATCAAAACTTTGTCCAGATTCCCTTTTATACCCTGAGAAATAAACTTAGAACTCTCTGTGAGCGATATGGGTTGAAATACAAGGAGCAGGAAGAATCTTACACATCTAAATCCAGTTTGTTGGATGGCGATGAGTTGCCCCTCTACAATGCCGATCGGCCAGCTACTTACCAGTTTTCGGGTAAGCGAGTTAAGCGTGGATTGTATCGGAGTAAAGAAGGACATTTGATTAATGCTGACGCACAAGGCGCGGCCAATATCGGACGTAAAAGTAAGCAGAATGGTTTTACCGGACTGTCTAGAGGCTGCGAGAGCCCAGCCGTTACGAATGAAAGTCTACTGAGGCTTGATTTTCTTAAGAATCCCCGTCCGTTTTACGGCGGGGAGTGTCAAAAAATTGTCAGAATGTTAAAAAATGTAAATATCGTCAGTGGGGTGTGTCGGAATTTTCAACGGGATTAAAAAGTGAACAGCAGGAAACCTTGACAGTTGCAGATACGATCGGGAATTGCAAATTTTATGAGAAATTCAAGATGTGACCTTCAAGACTTGAAACGCCGCTTTTTTAGGTGGATTTCGCACGTACAGATGGCAACGCTAGTCGTGTTGGGGGTAGTTGCTTTCGCAGGTGCGATCGCCGCAGCCTGGTTTAGCGGTGAAGGTACAGTCAGCGGTATTTTTGCCACAATCAATACTTGGCAGCAAAACCCGCCTGTGTGGCTGCAAGTACCTGCTGCGAGCAAGATGTATTTGTTAGTGCCGACTTTCGCCCTCGTCTCGGTTGCTTTAGCTACCATTAAAATTTCGCCTCAACCACAGAAATGGTCGCGGGCTGTGGTAGTTGGCATAGTTTTGGCTTTAACCATTCGCTACGTTTTGTGGCGATCGCTAGTTACCCTAAATTTAAGCGATCCCCTCAACGGTATCTTTAGTTTGGGACTGTTTTTCCTAGAAATGCTGATGGTTGTCAGCAGCAGCATTCAAATGTATTTAATGCTGAGTATGAAAGACAGGCATCGAGAAGCCGATCGCATGGCTGTTGCAGTTGCAGAGGGAAACTTTGCCCCGTCCGCAGACATTTTCATCCCAACTTACAACGAACCAATTTTTATTTTGAGGCGCACAGTCATCGGCTGTCAAGCTTTAGATTATCCTAACAAACAAGTATATTTGCTTGACGATACAAAGCGCCCTGAAATCCAATTGCTAGCCAAAGAACTGGGATGCAAGTATATAACTAGACCAGATAACAGTCACGCCAAAGCTGGTAACATCAACCACGCCACAAGCCTAACAAATGGAGAACTCATTGTAGTTTTTGATGCCGACTTCATTCCCACTAAAAACTTTTTAACAAGAACAGTTGGCTTTTTTCAAAATCCAGAAATCGCCCTCGTGCAAACACCGCAAAGCTTTTACAACCACGATCCCATTGCCCGAAATTTAGGTTTAGAAAATGTGCTGGTGCCAGAAGAAGAAGTATTTTACAGGCAAATTGAAATCATCAAAGATAGTGCAGATAGCGTAGTTTGTGCTGGCACGTCTTTTGTAATGAGGCGCAGCGCGCTACAAACAGTGGGAGGCTTTGTCACAAATTCAATCTGCGAAGATTATTTTACCGGAATTCGGTTGTCAGCCACCGGGTATCGTTTAGTTTACTTAGATGAAAAATTGAGTGCTGGTTTGGCGGCTGAAAATATAGAAGCCCATCTAACTCAAAGATTGCGCTGGGCGCGAGGCACCCTTCAGGCATTTTTTATTGATTCCAATCCTTTAACGATTCGCGGTCTCAGATTCGTACAAAGGCTGTGTCACCTGGAAGGATTGCTGCACTGGTTTACCAGTTTAAGCAGGATTGTGTTTCTGTTGATGCCTTTAGCTTATGCGTTTCTTGGGGTACTTCCTTTGCGGACAAATGCGCGGGAATTGGTCTACTTTTTCCTGCCTTACTATTTGGTGCAAGTTACTGTGTTTTCTTGGCTGAACCGCAAATCGCGATCGGCTTTGCTATCAGATGTTTACTCGTTCGTCCAGTGTATTCCTTTGGCGGTGACGGTGGTGAGTGCCATGCTCAATCCCTTTCAGAAAGGGTTTAATGTGACGCCAAAAGGAATTGCGACCGATCGCTTTAGTTTTAACTGGAATTTGGGATGGCCTTTGATTTTATTGTTCGCAGCTACAGCATTCGGTTTGTTCCATAATTTAAACATTCATTTAGTTAAAAATATGGGCAGTTGGCAGGGAATATCAGCAAGTGCTGATTCGTTAAAAGGTGTGAGTGCGGGCTGGATTTGGAGCGCTTACAACCTGCTGATGCTGGGAATTGCGCTGCTAATTTTGGTGGATATTCCTAAGCCGGATATATACGAATGGTTCAATTTGCACAGGGTGGTGCAGTTGAATGTGGGCGGTCAAAGTTTTTGGGGAATAACTACTGTAATTTCAGAAAGTGGCGCTGAAGTTGCTCTGACTGAACGGCCGAGTTTTGCGGTCAAAGGTAAAGGGAGCAAACAGAGTTTTACCGCAGCAGAGATGTTACCCAAATATGCCGCTGAGACAAGTTTATCGCAGGGTAAAATCAGAGCGATAGCTCGCAGCGTAGCAGTCAAAGCGAGGATATCCGTAGCGCCGCCTGTGATGGAGTTGGACACCGAAGCTCGTTTTGGCAACTGTTTGATTGATTGCGACTCGGCGACTCTGGAAATTATGGAAGAGAAATGTTTGATTCCTGTGGCTAAGATTGAGTTGGTTAGCGAGAAATCTCACTTGGAGTCGAATTTTCGGGATGCAGCAGGGTGCAGTGTTGCGGAATTTCCGACTGTGCGAATTGCGTTCGATCGCCTAAACATGAGCCAACACCGCTGTTTGATCGAAATGCTGTACTGTCGCCCCGGCCAGTGGAAGCGCCAGGAAACGCCCGGAGAATGGCACTCGCTGTGGCTGTTGTTGAGAATTGCTTTGAAACCGAGGGCTATTTTTGAGAGAAACAGGCCGGTTAGGGCGATCGCAGTTTCGCAAGTTTAGATTTCCGATCAAACCCGGTAGCATCGGAATTAATATTACCTTAAATCAGGACACGGCACTGCCGTGTACCTACCCCGATCGATTGTCTGAAAACGGCATTCCGATATCCGCCCTATCATTTTTCCACAGCCAAAATTGATTGACAGAATATAAATGTTTTGATAACATAAAGTTAGTTATATTTCAATACCGTTGACTTAAGAACACCCTGGGTAAAACCCTATGAACAATAGATACGAAGATTGCTTCGTTCCTCTCTTCGGACTATCTTAAGTAAACCGTATTGAGTTATTTTTCTAAAATTTTCCTAACCTATGAAACTCAAGTCATCTTTGTTTTATAAAGCGGTTTTAGTGACAAATTTGCTCCTAGCATCTGTCACTACTTTCGGTATCGTTGCTCAAGCCCAGACAAGTAGCTCCACTAAAAATTATAAAGGTGTATGTAGTTTTTACGGACAAAATCAACGACAGGCACAAACAATCGGCTGCTCAGTCAAGCAGAGTCTCACCCAAATTACAATTACCTGGGAGGATGGATTCATAACTAATGTGGTGTCTTCAGAAGACGGTGTTTGGCAATCAATGCCATCTCGCTCGCTCGCCGGAGTTACATTTTATACTACTGGAAAAGTATCTAGGGTCGAAATTTACGAAGGCCCCGGGAAAGGTATTCTTGTTGTCAATCCTCTTTGAAGTAAGACCCAAAAAACCCAGTTTCTTTTATTATGAAACAGGCTTTCCGGCCTGTTCATAAAAGGCAAAGAGCTCATAAGCCAGATATCGGCACAAATTCATAACCGTAACTGGTGCGATTTCCGGGTTTAACAATTACTAATTGAACTGCTCGATTGCGATCGCCCGAAGGTAAAAAGCGAATCGGCCCCGATGCTCCTGTTGCCGAAAAATCCGACGCAGATAAAGCTTGTTGAATGCCTGTGCGAGTCGGATTGCGCCCTAATCCGACAATTAGCGCGATCGCCGCATCGTAAGCTAAAGCTGTGCGCCAACTGACTTCAGCATTCCAAAGTTGTTTCGAGGTTTGGGGAAAGTTTGACTGCGGATCTGCGAGAATGTGCCAAGGAACTGCCAACACCATATCTGTGGCTCCTGCGCCACCAATTTGCAGTGTTTTAGCACTATAAGCGCCGTCTCCTGCTAGTAATGGCAGCCGTTTGGCGTTGACTTGCACTACTTGCAAAGCTTGGTCGATAGTCGCCGAATTGGACGCTAACATCATGACTTCTGCTCCCTGGGCGATCGCACTTTTAACGCTTTCGGCAGCATTAAAATTCCCCTTAGCAAAGTCAAATTCCGATACGATTTGTCCGCCATCTCCGTAAACAGCAGTAGTAAATTCATCTTTTAAAGATTTGCTGTAACTGCTGGCAGAATTAAAAAATATAGCAACTTTTTGCTTTGGCAATTTTGTCAGCATATAGCGGGAAAGAGCATTCGCAGCAAATCGATCGCTCGGGACTGTCCGAAATATATTGCTGCCAACTCCTGAAAGCTGCACAGAGGTACTTGTCGGAGAAATTGCTACTAATTGATTTTGCTGGTAAATCTTGCTCGCTGCTAGGGTGGTGTCCGAACCAAAATGCCCGATTACTCCTAAAATTTCTGAGTTATTGGCGATCGCACTGGCAATTTGCGAGGCAATCTCTGGGTTGTTGTCGTCGTTAGCAATTAGCACTTTTAAGGGAGTCCCGTTAATGCCGCCCTTTTGGTTGATTTCATTTTGAGCTTGAGCGACTCCCCGCAGAATTTCTTGAGCAGCATTGATATCGGTGCCAATGGGAACCGCTGCGGCAATTGTGTAGGATTTTTGATTGCCGATACGGGCGTTGTTGAGGTAAATTAGTGCTTCGGGATCGTTGCGATTGGTTTGCAGCGAAGCTTGTAAGTCGGAAATAGCCGCGTTGTATTTGCCAGATGCGATCGCCTCTACTGCTGATTCTTTAGTTGTTGTTGCTTTTTCAGAAATTAACAGTTTTTTTCCGGCACTCAGACGCTGCTGAATTTGCTGCTCTGACTGCGATGAATTCCCCGTCGGGGGCTTAGAAAACGTCTGATTTTCGGGTGATAAACCTCCAGGAATGCCGCCGCGGCTTGTCAGCCACCAAATACCTGCACCGGCTAGCCCGATCGTAATTAGGAGTGATAATACCAAAACAGCGGTTTCGTTTTTTTGGGACATGGCTGCACAATTTTAGATTTTAAGTTTTAGATTCAGTCATTAGTGCGAGCGTCCCCGCTCGCGAACGTTATTAGTGCGAGCGTCCCCGCTCGCGAACGTTATTAGTGCGAGCGTCCCCGCTCGCGAACGTTATTAGTATTAGTGCGAGCGTCCCCGCTCGCGAACGTTATTAGTCATCAGGAAGAAGGAAGAGGGAAGAAGGCTATAACGGCTATAACGGTTACGCGATCGGGTAAAAAGAAGGAAGAGGGAAGGAAGAGGGAAAAGGCAGGAGGCAGAAAAACCAATCTAATTATATTTTGACATTTTTTTAATAATCTTAGATAGTCATAGAGGCACGGGTACCGAGCAACGCGGTTTGATGGACGAAAATACATAGGTTGCAGCCAGCCGAAATAGTAAAAAAACTAAGGTGATGAGGCCTTGTCCGTGCGATCGCCAACGGCTATGATTATTTAACCAGAATCCATCGAAAAATACCAAAAACCAGGCTGAGGGTTTTCTGCTGTATCCACTGTGACTTTCAAAAAGTGTGAGGAGCTAAACACTTTTGAATGCTGGATATCACACTTTTTTATTAACAAGCTATTTCTTAATTATATCTTTATTTTTTAACAAAAACCCGACAGTGCGGGAGTTGTCAACCATCACGGATGGTGCTGAAAGATTAAAGTTTTTTGAAGTTTAGCAAAAATCCTGAAATCTTTTGTAATATAAACAGGAAAGTTGAAAAAAATCTAAAGACAAACTAATTGCATAAAAGTGTCGCTAAGGTAGTAAAGATGACGGTTTCTTAGAGAAAAAGAGTGTTAAGCTCGGCTAAGCTCAGCCCAAGCAAAACCGCAATATTTAATTAAGCTCGATCGATAACAAAGGCTAAGGTAAAGTTCATGGCAAACTCAGTTTTAAAGGGGCCAAACGCAGCAGCAGGAGTGCAGTGGCAGCCAAAAGATATTATCCGCGGCCTAGTGTGGAAAATTGCGATCGCAACCTGGCTGTTAATGGCAGTAGGCAGCGCCACGCGCGTGATGAATGCGGGGCTCGCTTGCCCGGACTGGCCGCTGTGCTACGGTCAATTAATACCCGCAGCGCAAATGAATTTGCAGGTATTTCTGGAGTGGTTTCACCGTTTGGATGCAGCAGCAATTGGCTTAAGTGCGATCGCCCTTTTAGCACTTTCTGTCTTCTACCGCAGCCGCCTGCCGACTTGGCTGCCCCTCGCCAGCGCCGGCGCAGTATTTTTAATAGTTTTTCAAGGCATATTGGGCGGCCTCACCGTGACGCAACTGCTGCGATTTGACATCGTTACCGCTCACTTGGGAACGGCTTTACTGTTTTTTTGCGCCCTGCTAGCGATCGGTTTTATGCTGACTCCTTACGAAGCTACAGGCAATACAGGCAAATTAGCATGGGTAAGTTCGATCGCAGCACTGCTAGTTTATCTCCAAAGTCTGCTAGGAGCATTAGTCGGCTCTAGATGGGCGCTGCATCAATGTTTTGGTTCCTCAGAATTGTGTTCGGTAATGAACAGCCACATCGCCGGTATCGTACCAGCTACCGCAGCAACTTTAGCAGTATCAGTGATGGCTTGGCGGCAACCAGCACTCCATTCAAACTTGCGAAAATTAGGGAATTTAGCGAGTCTTTGTCTGATTGCTCAATTAGTTTTGGGATTGGCAACTTTCCGGCTGCACCTTCAGGTAGAACCGCTGACAGTCGCCCACCAAGCAGTCGGCGCAGCATTGCTGGGAACCCTGCTAGCTTTTAGTGTTTTGTCGTGGCGCGATCGGGTTTTATCAGCTTGAAAGTCAGATCGTGTCCGGTAGCATCGTTGTTCTATGATGCAAAATCTTGTAGGGGCGGGTTCACCATTATTCTCGATAAAAGCCAACAGTTTCATAAACCCGCCCCGCCCATACAAGCATGAATCAACCGGACATGATAGACAAGGCAGATTTATCTATTCCTTGAGCAACAGGTGCCTGATTTATCCCTCGGTGGGGGCGGGTTTATCAATCTTTTCACCTACAACAAATATCTCTTGTAAACCCGCCCCTTGTATCTACGAAGCAATGACAACTGACAACTAACAAGTAACAACTAACAATTAATAACCGATGCAAGAAGTTCTTACAAACAATAGCCCTCGCCTCCACGAAAACTTTTCGCAAGTGGTGAAAAGTTACTACCAACTTACAAAACCGAGAATTATTTTACTGCTGCTAATCACCACATCAGCCGGAATGTGGATGGCCGCCAAAGGAGAAGTCGATCCGCTATTACTGGTATCAACTATTACCGGAGGCGCTTTAGCTTCCGCGTCGGCGAATACGATTAATTGCGTCTACGACAGCGACATTGACTATATCATGGAGCGCACGCGGTGGCGGCCGATTCCTTCCGGGCGTGTCAAGAAACGGGATGCTTTGATATTTGCGATCGCCCTAGCGACAATCTCCTTTACATTACTGACAGTTGTCGCCAACTTATTAGCCGCCTTGCTAGCAATGTCCGGCATCGTTTTCTACGTCCTAATTTACACTCACTGGCTGAAGCGCCACAGCGTCCAAAACATCGTCATCGGGGGTGCAGCAGGGGCGATTCCCCCGCTAGTTGGGTGGGCTGCGGTGACGGGAGATTTGAGTTGGGGTGCGTGGCTGCTGTTTGGGATTATCTTCCTGTGGACACCGCCGCATTTTTGGGCATTAGCAATGATGATTCGCGACGAATACGAGGGAGTAGGGGTACCGATGTTGCCAGTAATTGAGGGCGACGAAGAGACAGCGCGCCAAATTTGGATTTACACGTTATTGATGCTTCCTGCAACTTTGCTGCTGGTGTATCCGTTGAATTTAGCGGGGCCAGTGTATGCCGGTACTGCGATTTTCCTCGGTGCGATTTTTGCCCAAAAGGCTTGGTTGCTGTTGCAGACTCCAGAAGATAAGAAGGTTGCGCGATCGCTCTTTAAATACTCTATTCTGTATCTGATGCTATTGTGCGCTGGAATCGTAGTTGATAGTTTACCTGCGACTCACAACTTTACTACTGCTGTTGTTCACAATGTGCACACTTTAATTAGTGCCGTGGTGATGTAGTAATAAGTTAAATTGCCATTATTAAAATGAAGCCCGCATCTTGCGGGTTTTGTTTATGGTAAAATAACAGTAGTCATTCTCCCATCTGCGTTCATCAGCGTTTATTTGCTTTGATCTGCGGTAAAAAAAGAACGCTCGAAAATCGCTACAATTAAGCTATTAAATTTGCCTGCAATACTATGATTGCCATCCCCTCTGGATTTAGCCCCGAAGAGTATCTTTCCCTGGAACATGACAATACAGTCCGCCATGAATATCNNNTTATCCCGATGCCTTTGTGACGTGCGATCCGCGCGATCGGAGCGATCGCTATGTGAAGCGCTATCCTAAGTTGATTGCTGAGGTGCTGTCTCCTTCGACTAAAAAGTTTGATCGCACTGATAAGTTTGAGGATTATCAACAGTTGGAGTCCTTGGAAGAGTATGTTTTAATCTCGCAGGATGAGATGCGAGTAGAGTGTCGCCGTCGGGTGAAAGACGGGACTGGGGAACGTTGGGAAACGGTGGTTTATGGTGCGGGCGATATCGTGATGTTACAGAGTATTGAGCTTGAAGTTGCGATCGCAGAATTATATCGCGGTGTGAGTTTCGATCGATAAATGAAGTAAACTATAGACAAAGGTTTCAAATTTGAAAGTTTTGAAGAAATATGCTAAATATAAAATTAAAAGTGGAGGAAAGTTTTGATGACTGAGAATGCC
>NZ_JAEQCB010000142.1:0-42221 GCF_020738785.1 Microcoleus sp. PH2017_05_CCC_O_A
CTTTCTTATATTAGGATGAAAGAGCGCTAAAGCGCAACAACATACCTCAAATCAAAAAGGTACGTAGTTGCGCTTCAGCGCTCTTTCTTATATTAGGATGAAAGAGCGCTAAAGCGCAACTACATACCTCAAATCAAAAAGGTACGTAGTTGCGCTTCAGCGCTCTTTCTTATATTAGGATGAAAGAGCGCTAAAGCGCAACTACATACCTAGAAGAGTCCTGGTGTTTCTAAAATCGGCTTGAGCTACGAATGCGTCCGTTGTAATTAACTGTGATTCTGCCATGTTGGGAAACAGTCACAACTGTCTCTACCGTATAGACAGACGAACCGGGTTTGTAACCTTGAAAAGTAAATGTCCAAGTACCATCACCATTGTCAACAAAAGGCGATTCGGCTGATGCGCCGTGCATCGATGCTTCGGCTCGATATTCGCCCAAACCGCCGTTAGTATTCTCTGCTGCTTGACGGGCTAGGTTTTTCGCTCGATTCAGTTCGATATTATTGGAAGTAACTGTAATATCCGTGAATTCACTTTGAGAAGAGCGAAGGGGATTGCTGAAGGCGGGGGAGACTCCCACAGTTAAGGTTGAGAGTGCTAGCAAACAAGCAAGTCGGGTGGTTAGTTTCATAATACAAACTCATTTATAGTTTGTAAACTCTACGGGACTTGCGCTAACTGGCCCGGAATAGAGAAGACGGCGAATTCCATTCGCCCGATTTTCTTCAACCCGCGGAGGCGGGTTTTGTTTGTGTAGACGCGAATTCCATTCGCCCGGTTTTCCTTAAACATATTTTAGGGTGAATTAATTAATTTTTAATTTTCACTTTGGACTCGGCGGGTGTTTCCCCGTCGTTTAAATAGCGGTAACTCATCTTAGAAATATCCCGAATCAATGTTTGAGCTGGCTTCTCGGTTTCCGGCGGATGCTTCACCATCACCGCTACTAAATAACGCTTGCCGTTTGGCAAATCTACCATCCCCGCATCGGCTAGCATTGTATTAATGTTGCCGGTTTTGTGAGCAATCACTGCTCCTTCGCCCAAGCCTCTCGGTAGCAAAGAATCGTTTTTGGTTTGGCGCATGATTTGCAAAATACGATCGCGCGATTTGACAGAAACCAAATTTCCGCGATCGACTTGAGCTATAATATTTATCAAATCCTTCGGGCTGCTAGTATTCGTTCCCTCCAAATCTGGCAACTTATTGTGCAGCACCGTCGCCCTCAATCCCCAGTTGGCAAATTGCTGATTTAAAACCTCCGCACCTCCCAGCAACTCAACCATCATATTTGTCGCGGTATTGTCGCTGACAACAATCATCTTTTTCGCAACTTCCAAAGCCGAATATTTTTCACCCGGTGCGTCGTCTTGCATATCCCCAGAACCGCCGACAATGTGTTCCGGTTTCAGCGTCAGCACCTGATCTAACTGGATTTTGCCCTCATCTACTGCTTGGAAAAAAGCTACTAAGATTGGCACTTTTATCGTGCTCGCTGAAGCAAAAGGAGCATCGCCGTTAAAATTTACATAGCTTCCTGTATCTAAATCAACTAGAAATATTCCCGCTGTCAAAGTGGCATTTTCCGTTGCTATCACCTGAACTTCTGTTTTCAAAGCTGCTATTTCTTGATTCAATTGCAATGCTTCTGGGGTGGCTGGTGCAGCAACTGCGCTATCGGCTGGGTTTTTCTGGCCTGCGGGGGTTTCCTGTGTCGCTACGCCCGATCGACTCACAGCATTCACCACTGACAGCAGCGTACCGCAAATCACCGCCATCCCAACTCCCAAAATCAGCAACCGAGTAGCATATACCAACGGTGGCACGTTCCCAGTTGCAGAGCGTTTGCCCGGTCTCTGATTCGCTTGCGGGCGCGGTTTCGGCACGGGGGCTTTTTTGACCTTGGGGGCTGTTACCGGGTCTGGAATGCTCTCTGGTGGTGCGCTGGCTCGACTTTTACGGGCTGGGGGGGGAGTTGTCGTTTCGGGTTCGCTGATGGGATTGCTGGCCCGAGTGCTGACAGGGGAATTTGGTTCGGGAAAAGCGAACATATCGACAGCAGCGAGGCCTTTTTTGCGAGGTTGGCGGCTCTTCGCCTCCCCAATTTTGGTGGTTTTAGCGGTTTTGGGTTTTCTGGGATTAATTGCTGATTGGGGATTGGACAAAAAGTCCTGCGCGCTCAATTCTGCGGGGGTAGGTGCGGGAGATTTTGCTCTACTTCTGCTGCGGCTTGTTTGCGGTGGGAAAGTCGCAGTTTCTGATGTGGGAATTTCCCCATTGCTGTTTTGCGGTTGGGGAGGGCGGCGACGGCTGGATTTGCCAGACTCGGTTGAAGCGCCGGATTGAGGCGGCTGCGGGCCGGAGTTGGCAGAGGCTATCGAGGACATCACTGATAATATCGATCGTTTGGGAAACCGCTCTGCCACGTCTTACTCCTTCTGCACTGTAAATTTCAAGTTTAAGATTTTTTAGCTTAACAGCCAATCGATTTTAGATTTTAGATTTTAGATTTTAGATTTTAGATTTACTCCACACGCACCCCTGCACCCAATTGTCACCCAAGAAACCGGGTTTCTTGACTAAAAACCTACGCTTTAAGGTAATTTCCCGGCAAGAAACCCGGTTTCTAATACCACGACACCTAGCTATCCGTTGGATTTTCCGGCAACGCCCCATCCAGAGTATCAGAAACTGGCGATCGCGGATAACTTTTCAATCCCCATTCTGTTTGACGAATCGCGCCCCGCAGCATGGCGACTTCATCCACTGTCGGATAAGCCCTGTTGTACAAACGCCGAAATTTTTCCATCCGACTTGCTGCTGTGTGCGGCTGCAAATATCCAATTTTCAGCAGCAGCCCTTCTAGTTGCTGGTAGTATCCCTCCAACTGTTCCAACGGAACACTGTTGGGGAGAGGGGGAGAGGGGGGGATTGGGAGAGGGGGGGATTGGGAGAGGGGGAGAGGGGGGGATTGGGAAAATATTCCCTCTTCCTGATTCCTTGTATCCGTTACATCCGTTACAGAATCTGTTGCCGAACTTCCCTCTTCCTTCTTCCCTCTTCCTTCTTCCTTCTTCCTTCGGAAATCTTCTTCCCGATACAATTCATAGCAGCAAATAGCTACGGCTTGAGCGAGATTTAAGGAAGTGTAAGCATCGCTGCTGGGAATCCGAATCAAGCGCTGGGCGCGGTTTAATTCGGCGTTAGTCAATCCACAATCTTCTCGACCAAAAATTAGGGCGCTGGGGGCTTCTAGCAACCAAGGTAAAGCATCTGCTGGTGATTCTAGCGGCATTGGGTGCGATCGACCATCATCTCCTGTCGTTGCGATCGCCCTGACACATCCTACCAAAGCAGCCGGCAAACTCTCAACTACTATCGCCGTTTCTAGTATTGAGGCGGCGCGCACAGCCATCAACCGGGCTTCTTCCCCTAAATAATCGCACTGGGGATTCACCAAAATTAATTGGTGCAAACCCATATTTTTCATCACGCGGGCCACAGAACCCACATTTAAGGGCCCTGCGGGTTCGACTAAGACGATTCGGATGTTGGCATGGGGCATTGGTAATTGGTAATTGGTAATTGGTAATTGGTAATTGGTAATTGGTAATTGGTAATTGGTAATTGGTAATTGGGCATTGGCTATTAGAAAAATCACTAACAAGTAACAAGTAACCAGTAACCATTCCCGATTCCCGATTCCCGATTCCCGATTCCCGATTCCCGATTCCCGATTCCCGATTCCCCATTCCCTCAAATAATTAAGAAAGACTATAGTTAATTTACCTACTGTCAAAATTAGCATGGCAAAGCAACGATTGAAGTCCGATTTACCGACTAAGATGTGTCCGGTGTGCGATCGACCTTTTACTTGGCGCAAAAAATGGGCCGACTGCTGGGATGAGGTGAAATACTGCTCGGATCGCTGTCGCCGCCGCCGTAATAGCACAGAAAATTAAGAATGTCTTGCCATTTGCCAAACTGAGGCTAAGATTGCAAAGGAAAAATTTCACGGTTAGAAGTATGGCATCGCAACAGGTGCAACCAAAGCTAGTTATTCACGGCGGTGCCGGTAGTTGTCTGCAAAGCAAGGGCGGAATTGAAGCGGTGCGGAAGTCGCTTTACGATGTTTTGGAGGCAGTGTATCCGCTGCTGAAAAATGGCGCAAGTGCCGTAGATGCAGTAGTGCAGGGCTGTCGGTTGTTGGAAGATGACCCGCGATTTAATGCGGGTACGGGTTCTGTGGTACAGTCGGACGGGCAAATTCGGATGAGTGCTTCGCTGATGGACGGTTTGGCGCAGCGTTTCAGTGGCACGATTAATGTGGCTCGCGTTCAAAATCCGATCGAACTTGCTCAATTTTTGCAGACTTCGGACGATCGCGTACTCTCAGATTACGGTGCGGCGGAATTGCTGCGAGAACTTCACTTACCGATTTACGATCCGATGACGGATTTGCGCTTGCACGAGTGGATGCAGGAACGCCAAGGCAATTTTAACAGAGCAATGGCTAATGTGGTCGCGGAACCTGCGGGTGTTGGCACCATCGGCGTTGTAGCTTTGGATACTCAGGGACGCTTGGCTGCTGGAACTTCGACTGGCGGCAAGGGTTTTGAGCGCATCGGGCGGGTTAGCGACTCCGCAATGCCTGCGGGAAATTATGCGACGGGCAATGCGGCGGTTAGCTGTACGGGTATCGGCGAGCACATCATGGATGAGTGTTTGGCGGCGCGAATTGTGATTCGGGTAACGGATGGTTTGAGTTTGAAAGCTGCTTTTGAGCGTTCTTTTGCGGAAGCTGACGATCGCAAACGGGATTTTGGTGCGATCGGGATTGATGCTAATGGTGCGATCGCGATCGGCAAAACTAGCGAGATCATTCTCGGTGCTTTTCACAACGGTACGGAAATGGGCGATACTTTGGAAACAAAGAAGGGAACGTTAGTTTTTGTTGCTTAAATTTGCATAGAAGCGGTGGTTTAGATTCCCGACTTCGCAGGAGTTGTCGGGAATCTCGATCGGCGTTAGTTTAATATCATATCCGGTAGCCTCGTTCCGATTCGGACTTGATATTAAAACGAACGGTAGCTATCCCGTAACGAGCCAAAAACTTCACCCCAAAGTCAGGATTCCCGCCGCCAAATCTACCACTAACCGTTTAGTTTTCAGCCATTCCATCCCGATGATAATTTCTGGTATCTCATCTCCTGCTACCACAGGAATATTAAATTCTTGACCGTCAATTTGCACAGTGCCGATATAAATATTAAAAGTACCTTCTCCTCGTGCAGTCTTCATGGGGTATTCATCATCTACAAGCAGCCAATTAAAATCTAAATCTTGGCTGTTTATCGCCAACCAACCGCTGAATCCCGTATCTAGAAGCGCATCCGCAAATATGACTTCCCCATCAGCCGCTACCAAACTTATTTCAAAAAATAGTTGATTTGTCTCTTCATCAAACTTTCCTTGAATCATAAAATACTGCCACAAACTCCGGTCTCATTCAAGCGCCGAACAACCATTAGTTTTTGGGGAGAATTTGTTAACAGCTTCCCAAAAGCGACGAGTTGATCTTTCTCAACAAAATATTCGCCACTATCAGGATCGATAACAACGTACCAATTGTAGTGAGTCGCCATGAGTTCGTCGCGGACTCGTTCAAAAATCGGGCGACAGCGCTGCCACCGCACTTGGCTTTCAGCTTTTTGTTTTGCTTTCTCTTCGGGAGAAATTGGAGTTTTTTTGTATTTGTCAGAGATGTGGCGGGGTTTCCATCCGGCAGGTGCTGTTATCATAGTTTTTTGTATTGGCTCTGAATCTAGTTTAGCAAAAATCGCCGACTCATTCCGGCTCCAGACTCAGAAATTAAGCGAATTTTTTCCTGCAATCTGGCAAAAACTACTGGGAGCATCTCAGTTTTGCAAGAAGCATTTTTTCTTCACAGTGCTGTCCCCGCTCGCGTGCGTATAAAAGCACGCGAGCGGGGACAGCACTGTAAATGCAAAACTGAGATGCTCCCAAACTACTTCACCGTCACTTTTCCTTGAGCAATTTGCTCAGTACCGCTAGCAATTTTTTGTCTGAGTGCTGCCAGACGCTGCTGTTTCAATGCGCGATTTCTTTCTTCTAGCAGTGGTAATGCTTCGCTAATTAGTTCTTGAACGCTGTCATAGTTGCCAGCTTGTAATTGCGATCGCACGTAATTTTCTTGTTCGGGTTTTAGGGTAACGTTCATTGTCTGGGCCCCTCTAAAAAACCTTAAATCAATTATACTATAATAATTTAATCATCACCATTCACCTCAACGATCTTAAATTCGCAACTGCCAAACTTTAACTGTACCATTATCGCTACCGCTAACCAGAGTGTCGCCCAACTGCCCGATCGCCACCGCCGACACCGGGCCCGAATGTCCTTCCAAAGCGTGCAGCAATTGGCCGCGCAAATTCCAAAGCCTAACAGTACCGTCAAAACAGCCCACAGCAAAATATTTCCCGTCGGGGCTAATGGCGGCGGCGGAAGTGATGCGAATTCCGGTTTGCACCGAATGCAATAATTCGCCTGTTTCCAAATTCCACAGGGCGATCGTTTTGTTGGAATGACAGACTAGAATTTGGCTGTCTGGAGTAATTGCTACATAATTTTCGCTACCAAATGTTCGCCGCACTTCTCCCCCCGGTAATTCCCACAAAGTGACGGTAGCGCGACAGAAACCGCTGGTTGCATTCAGCCCGCTGGCTATTAACATTTTGCCGTTGGGACTCAGGGCGATCGCACTTATGTCATCTCCTTGATAGCCTTTCAAAACTTGCAGCAGTTGGCCGCTGTTGAGGTGTTGCAGCTTGACAGTGCCACAGGTGGTGCCGATCGCCAAAATTTGCCAGTCGGGACTCACAGCGACAGATTCGTGGCGGTGTACGTCTGCTAAACGCTTCATCTGTTCTCCATTTTGCAGGTTCCACAGTTTGACTGTACCCGCGCGCGATCGCGTCAGCAGCGTTTTGCTAGCGGGGCTGAAAGCAACTAGCAACACGGCGGTTGAATGTCCGCAAATAGTCCGCAGCAGTTCCCCGCTGTGCAAACTCCAAACTTTCACTGTACTGTCGTGAGAACCGGTTGCTAGTAATTGTCCGTCGGGACTGATCGCAGCCGAGAGAATGCTGTCTGAATGGTGGAGAGTGGCTTTTAAGACTGCGCCGGATGAGGTTTTTGGTTGTTTTTTATACCCGGCTATTACCAGCCAGTCGATCGCATCCCTCCAATTTTTGAGCGCATTTCGGGGTCGATTTGTCAATATTTCTATGTATCGGTACAAGGTTTTGGATAAGTCAACCTCTACACCCTTGATTTGTTTGTTAAGAAGTACCGCCATCTCGGCGGGGCTGTAACCGCACAGCAAGCCGCACAAGTGCCTTTTTTCCACGGGTGTCAGCCCTCTCCGGGTGTGGGGGGCGAATTCTAGTTTGGCATTGGCTAAGTCGCTGTAGAGCTTTTCGATGTCCCAGTCGTAGGTAGCCCGTGTAAAAGGTTCTTCGGGTCGATCGAGGTTTGAGGGTGTCATTTGTGGCAGTCGCGATCGAGTTCCTAGTCAAATTCCTAACCAAAATCCTAACATTCGCTGTGCGCGATCGGACTGGATTCACCACTAATCTATTTTTAACACAGCAAACAGCCAAAAGAGTTTCGGGTTGAAAATGCGTTTCAATCCTTACCTTTACAGTTTGCAAAACAACTATACATCAAGCGGAGAAATAGAAAATGTCTGGAATTGCGATCGGCTTATTTTTTGCTCTAGGTTTAGTTTTAAGTAGTGCTTTACTTGCTGGTTCCATTTGCTGGATTATTTTTTTATATAAAGAATTGGAGCAATCCAAAAATCAGAAAGACATTTTTCATGCAGCTTGTTGTAGTGCCAATGTATTTATTTGCAGGCTTCCAGTTCGTTTCAAATCTTGCAAGTTCTGTTGGGCCGATGCTTGGTATGTTCATGCCTGGAGCTAGCGAACAGTCACCCTCTCCTTTTCCTTCTGATTTCAACGCTGGTGCATCACCAAGTCAAGAGCAATCTCCTGCTTCTGAGCCTAGTTTTGGTACTGTTGGCGGTCAACAATATGACTTCAATCAATCGATGCAGCTTGGGAAATTAGCCTATGCAAAGGGAGATTATCAAACAGCTTTAATCAATTTTAACAGAGCTGCACAAGCGAATCCCGGCGATGCTGAGGCCCTCAAGGGTGTTGAAGATACCAAAAAGGCGATCGCCCAATCAAATAGCAAATAATCCACATCAACATTCACTTAACATTAACTCAACACAAAATCATGAAACAAACATCAGACAAACTAGAATTCGGTATTTGGAGGTTTGTCTTCTGGCAGTTTTTTCCTTTATTTATTTGCTGTCGTTGGTTTGCTATTGGTGATATTTGTCGAGATAGAAACCATTGCCTTTGATAAAAGTCTCGGTCATCTGACTATCAAGCGGCATAAACCACTGATTGCCAAAACGAAACTTATCAAACACCTGCTTCAAGATATTTCAGGCGTGGAAATACAGGAGATGTCGAGCAGTGAGAGCAATACCTATCGTGTATGTCTGGTGTTGAACTCAGGTAAGAGACGTGTTCCTCTAACTTCTAGTTTCAGCACTGGTTTAGGAAGCAAGCACAAAACAGCCGAAGTCATTGCGACATTCTTGAATATTAGAAATTATGGTCTTGACGGCTTTCCCACAGATAACTCTAACGAACTCAAATGGGACACTATAGAAGAGGAAATTACCCACTGGAAAACAGCAATTAAAAGTGATCCTAATGATGCTGATGCTCGCATGAAATTGGGATTAGCTTTGATGGTTCAAGATGCAACCAACAATAAAGAACAAGCAATGGGCTATCTCAAAGAGGCCGAGGCTTTGTTCAAAGCTCAAGGCTATGACGAGGAAGCAATGCAGGCTGCTCAACTTTACGGTGTGGCTTATTGGGGAATGATGGGAAAGCGAGGTTCAGATTATCAAGATTGATGCACTTAGACTCAACAAACTGATGTTTCCCCACCCACCAGCAACTCAAGAATCATCTCCGGGTACTCAGCCATCTCCTCGACTTGATGCAGCATCTGTACCCGGTAACAAAGATGAATTTAAAAAATTAATAAAACTTGGCTATGTCTGCTACGCGCAAAGAGACTATCAAACGGCTTTAATCAATTTTAACAGAGCTTTGCAGGTGCTTCCGGGCGATGCTTATGCTGTCAAGGCTGTTGGCAATACCAAGATGGCGCTCGTCGGCCGCCGGACTAAATAATCCGTGCATAACAAATTGCGTACAGCAGAGAAATCAGTAATTTAGATCGTTCTCAAAAATAACAGGATAAGCTTATGAAAGTTCTCAAGCAAACACCAACTAAACTAATAATTCAAAACTCTAGCATCTGGGACGGTTTAGTCTTAATTTCTCCCTTCATTATAATTGGATTATTGCAGATCATCTTGGCATCCAACTGGATCGGTGGAGGCATATTTCTGTTATTCTCCCTGTGTTTGTTGGATGGCGCGATATCTGAAATTTATATCTTTGATAAAACTTTGGGGAAAATGACCGTTAAACGACGGGGTTTGTCGCTTAATCATGTTGTCGAACGATCGATTCGCGATATTTGTGCAGTCGAATTAGCCGAAATAGAAGATGGCGAGGGAAATTATAGCTACTATGTTGAGTTATTGATGTTGGGGTGCGATCGCATTTGTTTGAGAAGCAATTCAGTAACAGAACAATGCCAAATGGCTGACTTAATCCGCAGCTATGTCTCGACGTGCGATCGCAGTCATAGCACTGAAGCAATATCTTTGCCAAGCAAGTGCACCCGAGGCATTGTCAAATAATTTGTGCATGATAAAATGGACACAATAGAGAAAATACCTATTCAAGCTTTTGTGTCATCAAAAAAATGAACTCATGAAAAAACTCAAGGGAACGCCTTTTAATGAACTAAAAATTACAAGATCTAACATCTGGCTGGACTTGTTATCTAGCTTGCCCTTCATTCTCATTGGATTGTGGCTGGCTTTTAATGCAACAAATACAACTCTAAGTTGCCAACGCATAGAATCTAAACAAGGCAATTGTAAACTCACAGGATGGAGCTTTTTGGGTTCAAATATTCAAGAAATATCTCTGGATAATTTAGTGGGAGGCAAAGTTACCACAGGTAGGAAGCGTAGCACCAGAGTTGAACTGTTAACCAAATCGGGGGAAATTCCGTTTACGGATGGCTACACTGCTTGGGGGGATAAAAATGATATTGCTAATAAAATCAATGATTTTGTTGCAAATCCCGATCGCAAATCGTTGAATGTAAGTCAAGACGATCGTTGGTTTCTATGGACATTAGGGAGCATATGTGTGGTGACGGGGGTATTAGAATATGTTTGGAAGCGCGAAAAATTAAATCTATAGCTTTGATAAAACTTTCGGTAAAATGACTGTTGAACAACGGGGTTGGTGGGTGAATAATTTTACCGGATACTTCTATTGCGAGATTTATGAGTAGAAGTAGGTACTGGAAAATATAAAAATTAACGTATTCGCTACTATAGCCTTTATCAAAAAAGTGAGGTATACCCTGTTTGGCCTGTTTGCCCAATGCCCTATTTGGCCTGTTTGGCCAATGCCCATGAGTACCTCATCTTTCTGAGAAAGGCTATATTTCGTAATTTCGTAGAAAAACCCGTTTCTAGGCTGAATTTTCAAGAATACAATTATGACTTTTATGAAGTTAATCAATGACATTTATGAATTGACCTGAAAAGAAAACTGTTGCATAATTGTAGTTAAGAGCTTTGCTATAGAAATCATATAATAACGAAAGTTCTTAGTCCCTAGTCTGGTAATTTTTGTAACCCCGTCAATCACTTACATTGGAGATTATACCTAACATGAAAGTTATTAAAAAAAACGAACATCTTCTAATGCTTAATAATTTATGGGAAATGATTTATAGTGCGATATCTCCTACCATATGGGTGACGGGATTTTCAGGAATACCTTTATTTATGATGTTCTTGATTATGGCATCTACTGGAGTGGAAAGACTTTCCTGCAAAAAGATTGAGCCAAAAAGCGCAAATTGCGAACTCAGTAGGTCAACTTTTATGGGATTAAATAAAGGCGAAGTAACCTCGATAGATCAAGTTCAGGGAGCTAGATTTGAGACAAGCAAGACCACCGATAGTGATGGCAAACCCATGACTGTGAACAATGTATTTTTGGTAAGCAAGGAATGGGAGTTTTTGTTGACAAATCAAAGTGCCAAGGATGCAAATTCGTTTAATAAATATATACAAACCTCGACCGGAGTGTTGGTGATAGAAACAGACAATCGGTTATTTGGTTTTGGAATAATGCTTTTTCCCAGTTTGTTTTTAGTTATTGGTTTTAGGGTATTTTCTGGTGTATTGCGTTATTTTATTGTTGAAACTTACATTTTTGATAAAGATGCAAGTACCTTAACTCTTAAGAAAAAAGGAATATGGGTGAAGGAAGTTGCCGAACGATCGCTCAGCGAAATTTCGGAGGTTAAATTAGAAACAATATACGGCGAAAACAGTATGTTATGGGAGGTTTGTTTGCTAATGAATGAGGGCGATCGCCTATCTTTAGGCAGTAGCTCAAATCAGAAAGAGCAACAAAAAATGGCTGATTCGATTCGCAGCCACCTCAATGGTTGATCCCTCTGAATATATACATAGACTTCAAGAGCAATCTGGAAAATTTTGCAGACTATCAATTAATTAAACGGGAGTGGATACCGATGATGAAAATAATTGAAAAAACCGAACATCTTCTCAAGCTTAAAAATGGATTAAGTTTGTCTGGTTTGCTATTTCCTACTGTATGGGTTACAGGATTTTCAGGAATACCCTTGTTAATGATATTTATCACGATGTCCTCTTCTGGAGTGGAAAGACTTTCGTGCACAAAAATTGAGCCAAAAATCGTAAGTTGCGAAATGAGTACATCAAGTTTTATGGGATTAGTTAAAGGGGAATTAGAGTCCATCCAACAAGTCAAGGAGGCTAGAGTTGACAAAATAGAGACTACTGATAGCGATGGGAATTCAACTTTCAAACAGAATGTATTTCTGGCAACTAACCAAGGAGATGTTTATCTACCGTACCAAACTGTTAAGGATGCAGAGTTGTTCAATAAATATATACAAACCTCTGTCAGTAAATTAGTAATAGAAAAAGATAATCGGCTAGCAAATTTCGGCTCGATACTTTTTCAGGGCAGCTTTGTCGTTATTGGTTTCGCTGCAATATATTTTGTGTTCCATAATTTATTCAGTGTTGAAACTTATATTTTTGATAAAAATGCAAGTATCCTAACTATTAAAAAAAGGGGGATAAGGGTGAATGAAGTGACCGAAAAATCGCTCAGTGAAATTTCTGAAGTCGAATTAAAAACAGTTCACGTACACAAAACAGAACATATGGACAGCTATACCTGGTACGATGTGCATTTGCTAATGAATGTGGGAGATAGCCTATGTTTAAGCGGTGGCTTGAATCGGGAAGAGCAACAAAAAATGGCTGACTTGATTTGCAGCTATTTGGACAAGCGATCGCACTAAATGAATGCACCTGCGACTTTAAGTACGCGCGGCGCAGCTATCCCTCTTGGCTGAATCGCCCAAATCAATAATTAACGATACTTAGGTAGGCGCCAATAAACTTTACATTCTGTTACATTATAAAGTTTTCTTCATTTTTGTTTGCCATTACTTCCTGTACGATCGCGCTAGAAAGCTAACGTTTCACTCCCAATGAGATAATTAATATTTTTTAATATTCCTGTCCTTAAATCACGGAAAGCTATCTGAAACGCAGCCGCAGGTGAACTCGCGACATTTGTTGTCGGTTAGACATTTTAGTGCTAGCCTATTAGCAAGATAAAAAGGGTTATCCTATAGGATCGCTTCCAATAATATATAACTTAACAATTTGACGTAGCCTGGTCGGGAAGTCGATCTGTAACATCAGTTTTGGATTTAAAAGGTGAAGTAAATGAAAATAATCAAGTACACAGCAACGGAACTAATAATTCAGACTAAAAGCATATTAGATTTTTGGTTCCCTAGTTGTTTATTAATGACATTTGGACTGATCGGGCTGACTTTTGACTATCATGCAGCAACTTTGAGCTGCCAGCGATCGCACGAAAAACAAGGAAATTGTCAGTTGGTGCGATCGCACTTACTGGGATCGAACATCCAAGAAATTCAGCTTGCTGCTTTGCAGGGAGCTAAAGTAGAAAGATTTGGCTCCAAAAGCAGAGTTGTACTTGTGACGAATGTTGGCGATGTTCCTTTTAGTGCTAACTCGACTAACTGGGGGAATAAAGACGCTGCTGCTTCGGACATCAATTTTTATCTTAAAAATGCAAAATCTCGCTTGCTGCGCTTAAGCCAAGACGATCGCTGGTTGGGATGGACAGGAGGCATATTTTTGCTCGCAGGAGTCGGAGTCATCGCCTTGGGAAATAAAGAAACCTACAGCTTCGATGGAACTTCCAACACCTTGACTGTTAAACGGCGGGGTTTGTTGGCCCGTAAAGTAATTAAACGCTCTCTGTTCGAGATTTATGGGGTGGAAGTCGATCGCACAAAAGATCGGGATCATGATGTTTGGTACCAAGTTAGACTGTTAGTTAGTGGAGGAGATCGCATATCCCTTCCCCACACTATGAGCCCTTACAAGCAAGTAGAAATCGCCAAAGCGATTAACAACTACCTCCACGCGCGATCGCACGAAAGTATTTGTAGTGATGATTGCAGTCAGAGTGAAAATTCTGTCGGCTAAAGTCTTCACTACAAACCTAGTTATTTGTTTCCATCTTTCAACTTCCAACCTGGTTTGACAACTTGGCGGGAACGGGCAATTACTAAACAATCATTCGGCACATCTTCCGTCACCGCAGAACCTGCGGCCACAGTCACATCTTCCCCCACAGTTATCGGTGCAACTAGCACGCTGTTTGCACCGATTTTAGTACGATCGCCTATTTGAGTTTTGTGCTTATTTTTGCCGTCGTAATTGGCGGTAATTGTCCCAGCGCCGATGTTGACTTTTTCTCCCAAAGTCGCGTCGCCTAAATAAGACAAGTGAGCGACATTAGTTCGATCGCCAATTTGAGTATTTTTCAATTCTACAAAATTGCCCACGCGACAGTTGGCGCCTATTTGCGCGTGTCCCCGCAGGTGTGCGTAGGGGCCAATTCGCGAATTTTCTGCCACAATACTGTCAGAAATTACTGAATAAAGCACAGTCACGTTTTCCTTGATTTGACTGTTTTCAATCAAACTACCGGGCCCGATGCGACTCCCAGAGGCGATCGAAGTTTTACCCCGCAAGTGAGTTTGCGGTTCAATTACGACATCCGACTGCAACTCTACGGTATCGTCGATCGTGATGCTGTTGGCATCGATCAGCGTCACGCCCGCTTTCATCCACTTATCCTTTACCCGCGCTTGCAAAATATCGGAAGCTGTGGCTAAATGTTTGCGATCGTTAATTCCCAAGATTTCTTGATAATCTTCAACATCCACCGCCATCACGGGAGAGAGAATACTTACCGTATCAGTTAGGTAATATTCTTTTTGGTCATTGTCTGCTTTCAAATCTGGCAAAATTTTCTCTAAATGCGGCCAGTGAAAACAATAAACACCTGCATTGATTCGCTGGTTTTGCTTTTGAGTTGTTGTACAATCGCGGTCTTCGACAATTTGCTGGACTAAGTTTTGACTGTCAGTAAATACTCGCCCATATCCTTGAGGATTCGGCAAATTAGCTGTCAATATAGTAGCAGAGTTTTGGTGCTGTTGGTGAATTGCCATCAATTGTTTGATAGTTTCTGCCCTCAGCAAAGGTACATCCCCATTTAATACCAGCAAATCTCCTGGAAATCCCTTTAAGTGAGGCAGCAATTGCTGGATGGCGTGACCGGTTCCCAATTGTTCGGTTTGTTCGACAAATTCTAGGGGAGGAAATTGAGAATTGTCCGATTTTTCATGAGCTTCCATCAGAGATTGTTTAACGAGTTCACCTCGATAACCGACTATGACAAGTCGCCGGGAAATTTCTATTTCTTGACAACTTTGGAGGACTCGCTCAACTAGCGATCGACCACCCAATTCGTGGAGAACTTTGGGCAAGTCAGATTTCATGCGCGTGCCGCGTCCAGCAGCTAAAATTGCTATTGCTATCATTGTGCGATCGAGCTATTTGCTATAAAAAATTGACTAAATGATGATATCACTCGCTGTCCGTCGATGGCACTGCGATCGCACAATTTTTTAATCTCCAATCTCGAATCCGGGCGCGGCAAGTCTTTTTGCAGCCTGATGTCGGTTTGAGGGGCGATGCTTGCGGTATCTTGGAGTTGCGCGCCCGAGATCGAATTTCTGAGGGCTGAAGTCCGAACGATCAAACCTGAGTTCGTTTCGTAGTAAGGACTTCAGTCCTTCCCCAAGAGATGCGAGGGGGAGCGAGGGTGATAATTTGCATCTTTGAGCTTGAATTTACCGAGATAGATTATACTATTCGTTGAATTTCAGTTATGGTGTTTTTAACTCAAAAAAACTATTAGTTGCTTCTTCCTCCTTCCTTCTTCCTTCTTCCGACTTTCTTCTTCCTTCTTCCTTCTTCCTTCTTCCTTCTTCCTTCTTCCTTCCTTTCTGCATTATCAGGTGTCCAGCTATGACAGAGCTTAATTTTCAGGAACTTGCCAAGCAGGGAAATCCACAGGCGATCGCATCTTGGCTCAACAGCCAGTTGCCATCTGAAGGGATCGCAGCCTCCGCGAATCTCGACGGCGACTGTTTGGATGTAATTCTGGAGGCAGAGCAACTACCGATAGAAGATACATTAGTTGATTTTGTCCGTGAAAAACTGACGGATTTGCAGCCGAATTCGATTCGCAAAGTGAAGGTTGAGGGGCGAGAAAGCGGTGAGATTGGGGCTGCTTGGAGTCAAGAGTTTAGTTTGGAGAGCAGCATTTTGGAACCACAAAGCTTTGCGGGAGAATCTGTCCCTAATATTGCGGTTGCTAATGTTGCTAATATGGACGATCGCACAGAAAGAGAGAGTACAGATATGGATGAGGAGAAATCGCCGGAATTGGCTGCATTTGAGAACCGATTGCGATCGACTTTCATTGTCGTCGGGCTGGTAACGGGTTTGTTGGCGATCGCCGTGGTGGCATTTGTCAGTAAGATGTTAAACGAGCCGCCAGCAACTGCTCTGAAGAATCCAGATGAAACTGCCAATGTAGCAAGAGTACCGGATACCTTTCGAGAAGCCGTTAACAGCGCCCTCAAAGCAGCAGAGTTAGGGCGATCGGCAAAAACGAAGGAAGATTGGACGATCGTTGTCGATCGCTGGCAAGAAGCGGTATCGTTGATGAGAAGAGTACCCGTGTCCAGCGCCAACCACGAACTAGCTCAGACAAAAGTAATCGAGTATCAAAAATATCTGCTTTACGCTCAAGAATCAGCAGTAAATCCACCTCCCCCAGAGCCAACTCCCGCAACAGCCGAAAAAGCAACTTCTAAGAAAGCCAATTCCGAAAAAGCCGAACCGGAGAAAGCAACTTCTAAGAAAGCCAATTCCGAAAAAGAAAGCTCCGAAAAACCTAATCCTAAGAAAGCTAATTCCGAAAAAGCCGAACCGGAGAAAGCAAATCCTTCTCGATAAATTAGGTACGTTGTTGCGCTTGGGCGCTCTTTCTTATATATATGTAAGAGCGCTGAAGCGCAACTACATACCTAAAAATTAGCCTAGATCTTCCAAAAAGCCGAACCGGAGAACGAAAGGTACGTTGTTGCGCTTGGGCGCTCTTTCCTATATATCTTAAAGAGCGCTGAAGCGCAACTACATACCTAAGAATTAGCCTAGATTAAGCGCTCTTTCCTATATATCTCAAAGAGCGCTAAAGCGCAACTACATACCTAAGAATTAGCCGAGATTAAGCGCTCTTTCCTATATATCTCAAAGAGCGCTGAAGCGCAACTACATACCTAAGAATTAGCCTAGTTCAAGCGCTCTTTCCTATATATCTCAAAGAGCAATTAGCCGAGATATTCTGCTTTCTTGGGTATTTATGAATTACCGAGAGATGTCCTAGCACAAATTTGAATAGTTATGAATGACAATAATTTAATCGTTTCCCCTGAATGGTTGGCCGCCAATACCGAAAATCCGCAAGTGGTAATTGTAGACTGTCGGTTTGCTCTCGCCGATCGAAAATTGGGACAAAAACAATATCAAGAAAGTCACATTCCCGGATCTTTCTATTTAGATTTAAACGAAGATCTGGCGAGTGTAGTTGGCACCCACGGCGGCAGACACCCGCTGCCCAATATTGCAGAATTAGCTAATAAATTCAGCGCTATCGGCATTAATTCCTCAGAAACTTTAGTCGTGGCTTATGACGATTCGCGACTAGCTTTTGCGTCTCGCTTGTGGTGGCTGATGCGATACATGGGACACAGCAAAGTCGCTTTGTTAGACGGCGGTTTCAGTGCTTGGAAAGCGGCGGGATATCCGGTAACAGATACTTGGACAGAAACCCGCGATGGTAAATTTGTAGTGCAATTGCAGCCGAATATGGCGGTTGATATCGAGGCTGTAAAAGAGCGAAAAGACTTGCCGGAGACAGTTTTGGTTGATTCGCGAGAAAGTGAGAGATACGAGGGCTTGCGGGAGCCGATCGACCCTATTGCAGGCCACATTCCGGGTGCTGTCAACTACCCTTGGCAAGGAGTGACCGAGGAAACTGGAAAAGTGCGATCGATCTCCGAACAAAAACAGCGGTGGACGGAATTAGAAAAAGCGGAAGAAATCATCGTTTACTGCGGTTCCGGCGTGACAGCTTGCGTTAATTTACTGTCCTTAGAAATCGCCGGAATTCCCGATGCTAAACTCTATGTCGGTAGCTGGAGTGACTGGTGTTCCTATCAGCTATAACCCGGCGGTTAAAACCTTGTTTGTACAACATTTTCTTCAACCCACGGAGGTGGGTTTTGTATGTATAGACGCGGTTTCAACCGCCACGTTTCCTAAAAATCGAAATAAATATAAGGTAAACCGCCTTCCGGCGCCAACACCCAAACCGCATACAAACAAAGCGGCACTAATACCAATTTCACCGGCCAATTTAACTCCAACTTCAAACCCCGACTCAAAATATAATTCCCCAGCATAGCAGCAGCCACAGCAGCCAACATCCAAGTTAAATGTATTCTTTCCAAGCCCAAAGCTTCCACATAAACTTTATGCGAAAACTGCACATCAGCAGGATGTCCCCACAAATGCGAAATCGCCCATCCCGAATTCTTTAAATCGGGAAGCCGGAAAAATATCCAACTACCAAAAACCATTGTTTGAGTTAACAGCCAACCCATTGCCATTCCGATCGGATTTTCCCACAAAAAGTCGATCCGCAACTTCTTAAAAGTCACATCCGTCACCCGGTGCACCGCCAAAGCCAAACCGTGCAAACCCCCCCACACTATAAATCCCCAAGCTGCACCGTGCCAAATTCCCGCAATTAACATGACAAGAGACAAATTGAAACAAGTGCGCCACAAACCAACGCGCGAACCTCCCAAGGGAAAATACAAATAATTCCGCAGCCAATCCCCCAAAGTCATGTGCCAGCGCCGCCAAAAATCAGCGATGCTCGTACTAAAATAAGGAAAATCAAAATTTGGTGGTAAGTACCAACCCAACAGCAAAGCAGTACCGCGCGCCATGTCAACGTAGCCGCTAAAATCGAGATAAAGTTGCAGCCCGTAAGCAAAAATCGCCAGCCACAAATCCTCGCTACCCGCGCGCTGCAAGTTGGTAAAACTTAAATCGACATAAATTCCCAAGTTGTCGGCGAAAAGACCTTTTTTTACTGCACCAAAGGCGATCGTCCAAAGGGCCTCAGAAATGCGATCGGGCGTCGGAAATTTCTGGGATTTCAGTTGATATATCAAGTTATGATAGCGAGTAATCGGCCCGGAAATCAGTTTCGCAAAAAACAACTTGTAAGCAGCAAAGTGCAGCAGCGAAGTAGCAGCCGGCGCGCCTCGGTACACATCAATCAAATAAGCAATGCACTCAAAGCAAAAGAAACTCAATCCCAGGGGTGCGATGACGTGAGTTTTCACCCAGTTAGCGCTGTCTAAAGCAACAGGCCAATTTAACAAAGTGCCGATCGAATTCAAGAAAAAAGGTACATACTTAAAACCCAGCAGCAGCAAAACATTCAGCCCTATTCCCAGCCACAGTACCAACAAGCGCCGGCGATTCCAAGATTCATTAGCAATCCGCCAATCCAAAGGTTCCCCGATCGCCATCGCCAAGCAGTAATTAAACACAACACCGATTAACAGCAGAGGAATATACCAAATTTGCAGCGAAGCATAAAAAATCAGACTTCCCGCCAGCATGACAAACAGCCGCCACCACCGCAGGGGAACCAACCAGTAAGCCACGAACAAAACTAATAGAAACAGGGCATATTGAAGGGAAATGAAAGTCATGCGATTTTAGATTTTGGATTTGGGATTTTAGAATTGGGAAGGGCTGATTATGTGTGGGTTGGGAGCGCGGGGCTACTGTTTCATTGTTTTTTAAATCGAGACTAAAGCTAATACTAACTATTAAAAATCATGCCAAAGTATTCGTAGGGTGCGTCGCCACCGACAAGCCCTTGCATCAAGAGCGACAATCTCACAGCGACGCACCTTATATTATTTCAAAAAAGTTTGGCTACAATATAATTATTGGGTTTGTTTACACTCGGCGAGGGATGGCACTGGTGCGTCGCTATGAAATTGTCGATTTTTTTTAGGGATTGTGAATGGCGACACACCCTACAGTTGCTACTGAGAACGCATATATTTTACAGCACAAGAGTTAAATGCTGTTGCAAATTAAAGAAACTTCGTTTTTGTAAACGCGGTTTCCTATCGTGTCGGCTCGATTAACCGCACTACAAACGGTTCGCAGTAAGGACTTCAGTCCGCTCTCCTGCTGCGGAATGGGAGGCGCACTACAAACCATTTTGGTTATGGTAATCGATCGAACACGATATCCATACCTCGGAACTTCACCATCGTTGGCGGCGCAGGTCGCAGTACAATGGATTTCTGCCCGCAAGTCTTTCACCAAATAGCGAAAAACTCTTTTGCTCTTTCACGATCGCAACTTTTGGTGCCCGATCGCGCGCAGCCGATCGCAAATTCTCGATCGCCCGCCCTGTTTCCTCTGGTTGAGATTCCGAGATTTCCGCAGATACTTCTGAATCTCCAGCATAGGCGATCGGCAAATTCACCAAAAAAGTCGAACCCACCCCGGGCGAACTTTCTATTTTAATACTCCCCCCCAGAAATTCAGCCATTTTTCTACACAGAGACAATCCCAATCCTGTGCCTTTCACCCCCTTCTGCAAGTGATTTTCCACTTGAACAAATTCTTCAAAAATCCGCGTTTGGTCGGCGGTTGGAATTCCAATACCCGTATCAGCCACTGAAAAAGTAACCATTCCCCCCTTTCCCATTTCGGCCGCAACTCTGACTTCTCCCGCTTCGGTAAATTTCAGCGCATTAGAAATCAGATTACGCAAAATCTGAGAAACTTTTCCCTCATCAGTGGTAAGAGTTGGTAGTTCCAAAGGCACTTCAAAAATTAGACTGACGGGCGAGTTTTGTGGTAGTAGGGGGCGCATCATTCCGCGCAGCGCGCTGAACAAATCTTCGACTTCAAAATCAGCCACGCGAACCGTTACTTTTCCGGCTTCCACCTTGGCTAAATCTAACGAGTCATCAACAAGTTCTGCGAGAGACTCGGCAGATTTGCGAATAAAATTTAACTGCTTGTCTTGTTCGGGCGAAAGTTCTCCGTCGATGCGATTTAACAAGATTTCGGAAATACTGAGAATTGTCGTTAGCGGAGTGCGAAACTCGTGGCTCATGTTGGAGAGAAAGCTGGTTTTGAGTTCGCCCTCTCGCTGGAGAGATTCGGCTTTATCGTTCAATTCGGCATAAAGTGCGACGACTCCGCGATTCGTATCTTCTAGTTCTTGATTTAATTGTACGAGTTCTTCTTGACGCTGGCGGAGTTCGTCTAAAGTACGCAGCAATTCTTGATTTTGCTGCTGAATTTCCGCATAGGGATCTTCAGGAATTTGGCGCGCTAGTTTATCAAGTAATTTGTTGAGCTCGATCGCACTCAGCGCAGGCATCTGCTTAGAAAACTGCTTGATTAATTGTACAGCCGTCCCGCGATCGCGCGCCGAATCGATTTGCACCTCATCCATCAACCGCTTTGCTGCTGCTAAACCGAGGCCCGCACCAGTTTGCGATCGAAAATTGGGGCCTAAAACCTGCGCTAAATCAGCAATTCCCGGCCCGCTATCAGAAATCCGAGTCCGAAAAACCTGTGGCGATTCCCCTTCCACAAAAAATTCTACTTTACCACCACCTGCATATTTAAAAGCATTGCGAGCAATTTCGGAAACTGCTGTAGCGATGCGGGTTTGTGTTTGGGAATCGAATCCCAACAATGCGCCTATTTGGCGAGCTCTTTGGCGTACTTGTACGATGTCTTGTTCAAAGCGGACTTCCGTTGTCAGAATTGGGTAAATCATGCCATTTTCGCATTGAAGCATTGGGGATTGTCGATCGGGAAATCACTCATGACGATCGTGATTTATAGTTCGCCTACAGTTTCATGCTTGTTAGGAAATATTCTCAAGCTGCTTGTCTTACCTTGGCTACTACAACTGTCATGTCATCGCGAGTGCGTTTAAAGTCTCGGTACAGTACGGCTGCAATTAAAGCCGGATGTCTCGCAGCCAAACCCGGGTAGCGGTTTAAATCCCACTGTGCCGCCAAACCATCGGAGTGCATAATTAACAAGGAATGGGACGACCAAGGATAGACAAATTCTGCTACTTTTCGCATCATATGTCCAACAGTGCCGTTGTGGGAAACCATGCTGCGGGTTTGGTTATCTGTGAACACTACACCAGTAATGTTGCCAACTCCGGCAAAACAGATGGTTTTTTGAGTACGATCGATCAGGGCGATCGCAGCAGCCGCTCCTCTGGTATTTTTTAAAGCAGCGTGAGCCTTCTCTAAAATAGCTTTCGGCCCGAGTTTAGCATTTTCCCCAAAAACTCGCACAGCTTCCTGCGACGCTTCCTGGGCCAAAACCCCGTAGCCAAGCCCATCAGCGACTAAAATCAGATTTTTGTTCAGATGATTTTGCGTCGCCCAGGAATCGCCACAAATCTGCTCTCCTACTTTCGGCAAGCGAACAACCCCAAATTCCAAGTAATTGCCGTTTTCCGAGGCTTCCACGCGATTCTGGGTAGGGGAGAGTCGCATTAACAAAGCAGTCCCCAGTTTCGGTACAGAATGAATATCAAAAAAACTAGAAAGGCGTTGAATCGCGCCGAGTCCGGTTCCCAGAGTTCCCGCAGTCGAAAAACCATCCCGCAAACACTGACCGACATTTGCCATACCCGGCCCCCGGTCTAGCGCTACTATTTGAATGCTATATCCTGCCGCTGTTTGTACGGTTTGCAGCAAAATTTCTCCTTCGCGGGCGTGTTTGACAACGTTTTTTGCTGCTTCGGCGATCGCAATTGCCACTTTACCGCGATCGGTCTCATTAAATCCAACTTCCGCCGCGAGGGCGACTGCAATTCGTCGCGCTTCTCCGACTTGACTTTCTTCTGTTACGGGTAAGGCTATGACATTTATCATTATTTGTGTAGTTCTAATCTTAAGCTGTCGCGCCAAAAAGTCAGTTGACAGTGGACAGTTGACAGTGGACAGTTGACAGTTATCATGAGTGATCTCAGAAACCGGGTTTCTTAGAAAATTTATCGCCACTCAATGCAAAATTCGTATAAACCCGGTTTCTCGCCCTCATCAGTCAGCAGTAATCAGTGATTAGTGACACCTCAGAAACCTGGTTTCTTAAAAGATTTATCGCCACTCAATACAAAACTCGTAGAAACCCGGTTTCTCGCCCCTCATCAATCGTTTTATAAACCGAATTTCTTCCTATATTTCTAGTTACCAAACACAAAACTCCTAGAAACCCGCTTTGTCCCCCCATCTCCCAATCTCCCCCTCTCCCCCTCCCCCTCTCTCCCCTTCTCATTTCCAACGGACGATCGCAATTTTAGTACCCTTACCCACCTTAGAAACAATCTCAAATTCGTGCATCAACCGCTTAGAACCGCTGAGCCCCAAACCCAAACCACGATCGGAAGTATAACCATCAGTCATCGCCAATTCAATATCTGGAATTCCCGGGCCCTTGTCTTCAAATATCAGCCGCAGCCCTTTGCGAGTACCTAATTGGAGCGTTTCTAGAGTTACAGTTCCCCCCTTGCCGTAGTCTACAGTATTGCGGGCAAGTTCGCTGGCTGCGGTAACAATTTTCGTTTGGTCTACCAAGCCGAATCCCATTGCTACAGCCAAGTTTCGCACTTGCTGCCGGACGTGGACTATATCGGAGGACGATCGAATTTCTAGTGTCTCACGTTTTGACATGGCGCGGCTACTCTAGTAAAATAGAACTTCTCCACAAAACATAGAAGTTGCACTCCTCACCCTAGTTCCTTTTCAGTTGACAGTTGACAGTTGACAATTGACAGTTGTTACGAAGGAAGAAGGAAGAAGAAGGAAGAAGGAAGAAGGAAGAGTTGACAGTTTACAGTTGACAATCAAAAATCTTAAATCCCCAATCCCCAATCCAAAATCCAAAATCCAAAATCCAAAATCCAAAATCCAAAATCCAAAATCGTTTGACAGTTGACCGCACGAGTAGCACTTGACAATCATAAGGAAGAGGATTGGAGTCATGAATAGTCTTCTTTTAATTTCTCGCAATCGGGGATCCGGCTTTCAACCCATTCTTTCTGGCAATAAATCTTCACTGTCTCAAAAACGTATTTACAAACAAACCTGTTTTTTAATTCTCTCTCTCTTACCGGACAATTCATCGATTATTTACACCTCTGAATCAGACAAGCCCAAGGATTTTCGCAATAAATTCATCCCCTTCTCAACGCTTAAAGCTGTCCGAACTCCTGTCAAAGAAAGCCCCAATTCAACCAGCGTAATCGCCACCCATGGTAGCGATATTGTTGAGAATGCGGCCGATAAAAGAATCTACGATTTCCAGGGAAGAGATTTCTATTAAAACTCCTTTGACTCCAGTTTTTACTATGCGGTTTGTCAGGTCGTCTTGCAACGTCATTGCCAAGCGATCGTGCATATCTACTTGGATTGTTACTAGCAGAAATTCTCCCATTTGCAGGATAGGAATCCGTTCCATAAATTCACCTCTATTTGAGTTTTGAATTAAATGAATTTTTAGCAGCAATAAACACAACAGAGCGGTTTTCAATGTAAATAACAGAGGAATTACCAATTACCAATTACCAATTACCAATTACCAATTACCAATTACCAATTACCAATTACCAATTACCAATTACCAATTACCAATTACCAATTACCACCCATTACTATATTTTATCTTTCCTCTTTAATATTTTTGATAGTTAAACCTTGGCGTTGCAAAGCTACTTTAAAAGCATCTGCCAAAGTCGCTTTGGTCAGAATATCCTGCAAGTCAACTCCCAAATGAACGATGGTTTGAGCGATTTGCGGGCGAATGCCGCTAATGATGCACTCAGTACCCATCAAACGGGCGGCGGCTACAGTTTTCAATAAATGTTGAGCGACTAAAGTATCAACAGTAGGCACCCCTGTAATATCTAAAATCGCAAATTCTGATCCTGTTTCCATGATTTCCTGCAACAGAGTTTCCATGACTATTTGAGTGCGAGCGCTGTCAAGAGTTCCAATCATTGGTAAAGCGAGAATACCTTGCCAAAGTTTGACTACAGGTGTTGACAATTCGAGCATTTCTTGCTGCTGGCGTTCGATGACTTCTTCGCGAGCTTTGAGAAAGATTTCTGTCACCCAAAGAACAATGGCTTTTTGAAGCATAATATAAAACTGGCTATCTCTGATGGGGTAAAGCCCCTCTGAACGCGCGATCGCGAAACTTCGGCCAGCAGCAGCCGCATATTTTCCCACTCTGGTGTCTGGATGTCGCTCAAGTTACCGTGTCCCACAGCTATTTGGAGCAATTGCAGGAACTCTTGACACTCCGATCGCAATTCTTTGGCTCTCATCAAGTCGTCCCGCCGCAGCCCGGTGTTTTGCAGTTCTTTGAGCCAGTCTGCTAGTAACTCAGCTTTGTTTTTTTCGAGGATTTCCGCGATCGTGTTATTGCTTGTGAGTTCCATTAAAATTATCTCCTGCTTAGCAATTTGGATAAAATTGTACGAGCGATCGCACTCTTGGTATTTTGGATGGGGTAACTTCTGAGTTTAGCTCACTGTTTGCTGTTTGCGATCGGGGGTTAAACGCCTAACTGCAAAATGCGTTTGACGATCGCACTGGTAGAACTCGGAACTTCTATTTCGATCAAGGAAATCTTGCCACCTCCGGCGATAACTGCCGGTGCTTCCGGCAAACTTTCGAGTTGATAGTCACCTCCTTTAACGTATATCTCAGGCTTCAGGATACTTATCAGTTTAGTAGCTGTAATTTCGGAAAAAATTACCACGCCGTCTACTGGTTTGAGAGCAGCCAGCACTTCCGCTCGCTGAATTTCCGGTACGATCGGGCGGGGTGGCAATCCCGGCTGCTGCGGTTTGATAGTTTGCACGCTAACATCGCTATTCAAGCCCACCACGAGCGATCGCCCCAAAGCTTTTGCCGCCTGCAAATAGCGGACGTGCCCCGCGTGCAGGATATCGAAGCAGCCATTAGTAAACACCATCGGACGCCACTTTTGAGGATCGGAGGCGATCGATCTTTCAAGTTCTCCCAACGTGTAAACACCCGAAATCATTACAGTCATAACTAAAAAAATGCACGGCGATGAATCATCCTAGCAAAAAATGTGAGATAAGAGCGCGTTTGCCATTGAACGAGCCAGCGATCGAACTGCCAATAATTAGTAATTGGTAATTAGTAATTGGTAATTAGTAATTGATCGCTCTTAAGGAGAAAGCAACAAACAAGAATGCCCTTCTGCTGCGCTTTCCGGCAAACAGAACGAAAAAGGGGAAAATAGCTACTCCTGTATCTCTCCTCCCACCAAAAAAACCGATACTTGCTTTCCCACAGCCGCCAGCAGCCCCAAATTTGAGACTAAGAGTTCAAACTCCCAGATTCATCTATCGAGTAATAAAAATTTCGATTTTCAAGAGCGCGGTAGGCGATGAGGAATGACTTATTCTGTATGGGTTCGATCGCGATCCGAAAGTTGCATTGTTTTTGTCAATAGGTACAAATCCTACAATCGAAAACGGAAGATCTCAAATCGATCGAGTGACTGCCGTGTTGTGCAGTTGGTAATTGGAGGTTCAAAAGATTGGGAAACAATTATTTCTTTCAGATCTCTGTGAGATCAATTACTATAAGACAGGGGATGAAAGTGCCACGCCATCTGGCAAGCGAGAAATATAGCGGTGAAACACACCTAAATCTTACCAAAAATTTGGGTCTAAAGCCCCATCCTTTTAGGACAGCTTTAATTCTGCCAGAACTGTGTTAGAGTTTTTATATCCGGTTCGGTAACGTAAATGTTAGTATTTGAAGCCAAGCTAGAAGGAAAAAGCGAGCAGTACGAACGGCTAGACGAAGCCATTCGTACTGCTCGCTTCATTCGTAATAGCTGCATCAGATACTGGATGGATACGAAAGGGGTGGGTCGCTACGACTTAAGCGCTTATTGCGTAGTTCTTGCCAAGGAATTTCCTTGGGCCACCAAGCTTAATTCAATGGCTAGGCAGGCTTCCGCAGAAAGAGCTTGGTCATCAATTGCGCGGTTCTTCGACAACTGCAAAAAGGCAAAACCAGGAAAGAAAGGTTTTCCGCGCTTCAAAAAGCACTCGTCGCACGGTTCTGTAGAATACAAGACTTGTGGGTGGAAACTTTCTGAAGACAGAAGAAGCATCAACTTCAGTGATGGCTTCAAAGCAGGTTGTTTCAAGTTATGGGGAAGTCGCGACTTGCACGAATATCAGCTAAATCAAATTAAACGGGTGCGCGTAGTTTGTCGGGCAGACGGCTACTATGTGCAATTTTGTATTGACGCTGAACGCAACGAAAAGCGTGAACCGACCAGGAAAACTATCGGTTTGGATGTAGGGCTAACTCATTTCTACACGGACTCTGACGGTAATACCGTCGAGAACCCGCGTCATCTAAGAAAATCAGAGAAGTCGCTAAAACGACTTAATCGGAGACTCTCCAGAACCAAAAAGGGTTCCAAAAACAGAGATAAGGCGAGAAATCGCTTGAACAAAAAACACCTTAAGGTAAGTAGGCGACGTAAAGACTTTGCTGTGAAATTGGCAAGGTGCGTAGTCCAGTCTAACGACTTGGTAGCCTATGAAGACTTGCAGGTGAAGAACATGGTCAAAAACAAAAAGCTATCCAAGTCGATATCTGATGCGGCTTGGACAACTTTTAGAAATTGGATTGAATATTTTGGCAAAGTGTTTGGGGTAAGCTGTTCGACATTCAAACTGCACTATTTGTGTGCCAGACCCCATACTGTAAGGGGTTGAGGCAATAAATTTAAATGACTAACAGCTTAGCAACTGGTGGGAGGAAATTTGAGGCGATTACCCGATCGAGCTATTTTGGTGGAAAATAATCTGAAGTACCAACCTGTGCAAGCATCTTGTTGGGACTTCCCAAATCATCAAATGGGGGACGGTTTGATTCGTCTTTCGCGTGCGGAGTTTCCCGTCTCAGCAGCCCTTTTCAGATTCAGGACTCCTGTTTGCACAGATTCGGGACTTAACCTCTGCGATGGTGTGGCACCGGCCGCGCGATCTCCCCAAACGAAGCAATCAGTGAGGAAGAGCAATTGAACCCTCTCATCAGTCAACTCATTAAACAAAATTTCGTTTAATCTAACAGTGTAGAATTATCTAACAGCAATTATGAAAGCAACTAACAGCCGTCAATTTTCTTCAGTAGCTGCTCGCACTCTCAAAGTAGTCGGGATTATCTTGATTCTCTCTGCCTTGCTTAACAGCATTGTTCTATCGCTGCCGGGAGAAATCTCGGACATGAGCAATCGAGGCTGGCAGTTGGCCGCAGCAACTCAGATAGTTGACCGGGGCATTATTCCTTTGATGGGTATCGCCCTGCTGATGACGGGCTTTTGGGTGGACAGCAGCAGTGGAGTCTCTATTGACCGGCGCAATGTTTGGGTTGATTTGCGATTTTGGGCACTATTGATTTCCAGCTTGTTAGGGCTAATTTACCTATTGCTGGTTCCCGTTCATCTCAACAATACTCGCCTGGAACTCAAAGATGCCCTGGTTCTACTCGATAAGGAAGCCGGACAAGCAGAAGCTAAACTAGATGCCCAAATTAAAAGCGAGCAGTATAAATCTGAGTTAGAACAGCGTAAAAGCCTTCTCCGCACCCAGATAGGCACGCTACTGCAAGACGACGGGAAGCTGCAACAAGAACTCAAGAATCCAAATCTTCCCAAGGAATTGAAAACCGTGCTTCAGGAGTCAAAAAATGACCCGAAAGCCCTCGATAAGTTCTTGGAACAGCAAGCCCAAGAACTGCCAAATCAAGCTCGCAAAGAGATTGGTACCCAGAAGCAACAAAAAGAGAAAGAGTTGAGAACTCGATCGAGAAATTCGAGTTTGCAGACTGGAATCAACAGTTTGCTGTTGGCGATCGGCTACATTACTGTTGGTTGGAGTGGACTCAGAAGTATGGGAATTCTGCGGTTCGGTCACCGCAAAAATTGATCGGCCCGACTGCTCGGAACGCGCAAGTCGAGATATCCCTAAGAAATACTTGATCTGCTGAATATAGCAACTGCACCTAGTAGTTAGGACGCTGTTAATTGCTGAAACCATCGTTCTTCTTGCATTTTCACATCTTCCTTCTTCCTTCTTCCTTCTTCTTCTTGCTTCTTGCTTCTTCCTTCTTGCTTCTTGCTTCTTCCTTCTTCCTTCTTCCTTCTTGCTTCTTCCTTCTTGCTTCTTCCTTCTTCCTTCTTCCTTCTTGCTTCTTCCTTCTTCCTTCTTCCTTCTTCCTTCTGCTATAGTTTGCCCTTACTGAAAGCTGGGAATGTTCTCAATTTATATTCTGACTTACAACGAAGAGATTGATATCGCCGCTTGCATTGAATCGGCACTGCTTTGTGACGATATCATTGTAGTTGATTCTTTCAGCAGCGATCGCACCCTTGAGATTGTTCAAAACTATCCCGTGCAAACAGTGCAGCATCGCTTTGAAACTCACGGACGCCAGCGGACTTGGATGCTCCGAGAAGTAGAATGCAAGTACGAATGGGTTTACATCCTCGAAGCTGACGAGCGGATGACGCCTGCACTGTTTGCTGAATGCTTAAAGGCGATCGAAAGTCAAGAATATATAGGTTATTACGTAGCTGAAAAAGTAATATTTATGGAGCGCTGGATTCGTCGCAGCACTCAATATCCGCGCTATCAAATGCGCCTGTTTCGCAAAGACCAAGTATGGTTTACTGACTACGGTCACACTGAACGGGAAGTCTGCAACGGGCCCACTCACTTTTTGAAGGAAACCTACCCTCACTATACTTGCAGCAAAGGTCTTTCTCGCTGGATTGAAAAGCACAACCGCTACTCGACTGACGAGGCGGCGGAAACTCTCCGCCAATTAGCAGCCGGTCAAGTAAATTGGTGGGATTTATTGTTTGGCGCATCGGAGGTGGAAAGGCGCCGCGCTTTGAAAGATTTTTCTTTGCGTTTGCCTTTGCGGCCTGTGGTGCGCTTTTTCTATATGTATATTTTACTCGGCGGATTTCTTGACGGTCAAGCTGGATTGGCTTGGTGCACGCTACAAGCTTTTTATGAATATCTAATTTTGCTCAAAGTTTGGGAAATGAAGCATATGCCACTGCCGAATTTGAAAGCAGGGGAAGAACAGTCTATTTCCGAAGTAGTGAAAGTTGAGCCGTCTAAAGTTTCTTATAATCTTGGTGCTTCCGATACTCGCAGTTGAAAATTGGGAATTGGGAATTGGTAATTGGGAATTGGGAATTGGACACTGATTGAGTTGCTAGGGTGCTAGAAAACCCAGCCCTGTCAGGCGTGGTGAATTTGAACCAGAGAAAAAGTATAAAACCGCTATTTCAGCTCAAATCCGTTAGCATCGGAATGATAATTTTCTCTCGTCTTTCTCTGATTCTTCTGTGGTTGAATAATTCCGCAGTTACCGGATTTGAGCTGAATAGTTTTTATTCGGTCGCGTAATTGTGTACGTTCGTACACGAAAAAACTAGCGAAATTCATTAAGGTTTTTTTTTGCCGAAGATGAACGGCCGATAACTCGCGATCGACTAAAACAAGTCCGCCGCCAGATGCCGTCGCTGCAACACCGAGTTTTTCTGGGATCTCGAATCCGGTAGCATGGGAATGATAAATTTCTCTCCTCTTTCTCTGCTTCTTCTGTGGTTGAATAATTCCGCAGTTACCCGATTTGAAATCGCGAGCCGATTTTTCTCTCCTTCAAACAAGAAACTTTGCTATATGGAGTTACAGAAAAAACCCGGTTTCTTGAAGAACCGGGTTTCTGAATAACCTCAAAGTTTGATGCTTAATCAAGTTTTGATTGTTAACTCAAAACTCTCACAACTTAAAACTCTTGAGATTTTGCTCCTGTTTTTTCCCGATCGATCTTTAAGATCAACACACCCAAAGGCGGCAAACACAAGTCGATCGAATAAGCGCTGTTGTGGAACCACCACTCATCAGTCCACTTACCTCCCAAATTCCCCATATTGCTGCCGCCGTACTCCCGCGCGTCGCTGTTAAACAACTCCGTATAGAAACCCGGTTCCGGCACTCCGACGCGATAGTGAGAGTGTGGCTGTGGCGTAAAATTGCACACAGTAATCACAAACTGATCGCCATCCTTCTCGCGGCGCACAAAGGCCACCACGCTGTGTCTGTTGTCGCTGCAATCAATCCACTCAAACCCATCCTCAGCAAAATCTTGACTGTAAAGTGCCGTTTCGCTGCGGTACAAATTGTTCAAATCCTTGAAAAATAGCTTCAACTTTTGGTGTGGCTCAAATTGCAGCAACTGCCACTCCAAATCGCCCCAAACGTTCCACTCTTGCCACTGGCCGAACTCCATCCCCATAAACATGGTTTTCTTTCCGGGATGGGCAAACATAAAGGTAAACAAACACCGCACGTTTGCAAACTTTTGCCATTCGTCCCCTGGCATTTTCCCGATGATGTGGGCCTTGCCGTGGACAACTTCATCGTGGGACAAAGCCAACATAAAATTCTCGCTGTGGTTGTACCACATACTAAAAGTTATGTTGTTCTGGTGGAACTGCCGGAACCACGGATCCATGTGGTAGTAGTCGAGCATATCGTGCATCCAACCCATGTTCCATTTCAGGTTGAAGCCCAAACCGCCTACATAAGTCGGCCAAGATACCATCGGCCAAGAGGTAGATTCTTCGGCGATCGACAATGCGCCTGGGAAATAGCTAAAAATGACGTGATTTGTCTGGCGCAGAAAATCTGCCGCCTCGATATTTTCGCGTCCACCGTACTGGTTGGTCAGCCATTCTCCGGGTTCGCGGCAGTAATCTAAGTACAACATCGAGGCTACTGCGTCTACGCGAATGCCGTCGATGTGATACTTGTCAAACCAGAACAGAGCATTTGATACTAGGAAATTCCGCACTTCGTTGCGGCCGTAGTTAAATACTAGGGTTCCCCACTCTTTGTGCTCGCCCTTGCGGGGATCGGCGTGTTCGTACAAGTGAGTTCCGTCAAAGAAGGCTAAACCGTGACCGTCTTTGGGGAAATGTCCCGGCACCCAATCTACCAGTACGCCTATCCCTGCGGCGTGGCACTGGTCAACAAAATACATGAAATCTTCTGGTGTGCCGTAGCGGGATGTTGGGGCGAAATAGCCTGTTACTTGATAGCCCCAGGAACCGTCGAAGGGATGTTCGGCAATGGGCAACATTTCGATGTGGGTGAATCCTAAGTCTTTGACGTAGGGAATTAGCCGATCGGCCAATTCGCGGTAAGTCAAAAAGCGCGCCCCCGGATTCAGTTCCGAAACGGCAACTGCTGGTTGTATTTCTCCGTTTGGCAGTACGGCAGGTTCGGCTGTACCCGCGTGCAGCCAAGAACCGATGTGGCATTCGTAAACCGAAACCGGCTGCGTCAGTTGGTCTGTGTGCCGCCGCTGTTCGATCCAAGCGCTATCGTGCCAAGTGTAGGTATCTAAGTCGGTGACTATTGAGGCTGTTTTGGGCCGTACCTCTTGCTGGAAACCGTAGGGGTCGGACTTTTCGTAGGGATGTCCGTCTTGGTTTTTCACTTCGTATTTGTAGTGAGTTCCGTAGGATAGTCCCGGAATGAATAATTCCCAGATGCCGTTTTGGGATTTCCGCATTTGATGTTTGCGGCCGTCCCACAGGTTGAAATCTCCTAAGACTGAGACGTTACGGGCATTTGGAGCCCAAACTGCAAAATATACTCCTGTAATGCCGTCTACTTCGGTGAAGTGGGCTCCTAGTTTTTCGTAAATCCGGTGGTGGTTGCCTTCTGAGAATAGGTGAAGGTCAAATTCTGTGAGTTTGGGCGATCGAAAGGCGTAGGGGTCGTAGATAAAGCGTTCGTGTTCCCCTTCTTTGACTCGCAGTTGATAGTTTGCTAGTTCTGGGGTGTCGATCGTACATTCAAAAAAGTGATGGTGATGCTCTGATTTCATCGGGTATTCGGCCCTCGCTTCAGGCAAAACTACCGATACTGCTTCGGCATTCGGCAGATAAGCTCGGACGACCCAGACTTTTTTGCCATTTTCTTCGATCGCGTGGGGGCCTAGCACTTCAAATGGATCGTGGTGCTGATTCCAAACAATCCGGTCTATCTGTTCAAAGGGGACGGTCGCGGGCATAAAACTACTTACCTCAATCTTTTGACTAAATGGCGGCTTTCAAAACCTAGAGCGGAGCTGCACTTTACATTTGGATACATTTTTGATCGCTAATGCTACCACGCTTACTGCAACCCTTGCGCGCGCTCTTGCCTTGCTGGCGACCAAGCTGTGCTTTTACTGCTAAGGGCTAACATCTAAGTATAGAAATATTAAAACAAATTGAAAAATTTATATTTTTTAGATAATATCCTTGACTTTTTTTAACCTGTGTGATATAAAATTTTGGCAAATTATGGTTAATGTGCCAAACCAAGGTGGTCAAGGTGGGTGAGTTTGGCCGAGAACTCAATGTTGATTAATTAGTGGAATTTTCAGGCTGGGGCGATCGCCCGACAGGTATCTTTTAAAATCCCGGAGGCAGGGTTTCGCCGCAAACTTCGTGAATTTGGGCAATGCGCTCCAACAGCCAAGGATACTCAACCTGGTATTGAGGAATCAAAGCTAAAGGACTCAGCAGCGCGGCAGCAGTAATATCTGCCACGCTCAAGGAGTCGCCTACCAAATAGGAACCATCTTGCCAGCGACGCTGCAACAGGCCTAAAGCAGCGCTCAGGCGCAACTCGGCGAGTTTTGCCGAAGCGTGGTTAATGCCGAACTGGCGGCGCGCCAACTGAATCACTAACTGGCTCAAAACAGACGGGTCGATTTCCTTGCCCGCACCGGCGCGAAACTCGTAGTAAACAAATCGAGTGGCAATGCCGATGCTTTCATCGAGCCAGTCTTCCAGCATCCAAGCCTCTGCTTGCAAACTCTCGTCTGCCGGCAACAGCGGCGTTGAAGGAAAACTAGACTCGATCCAGTGGAAAATTTGCGTCGAGTCTGCGATCGCCCCTGGTTGACCTTCAAGTTGAGGCAGCAGTACCGGCACTGTCCTCAAACCCCCCGTGAGAGGCTTGAGTTTCAAAACGTGCAGGCCCGGAGTCAAATTTTCTACTTGAAAGGGGATGCCCTTGTAACCCAGCGCTAAGCGGACTTTGCGGCAGTAAGGGGAGGTACTGAACTGTAGTAAAAGCATCTGACAAAAAATAACACCCAACTTGAGGCCTAGACTGATGAGATTGAAAAATGCGAAGAGCGAACCATTTTTCACCCTTGAGGCTAGGCCCGTTGGGGTTTTACTCCGCGATCGCCTAGTTAGGGCTTTTTAGGAGAGGGAGAAGCACCGCCTGCTGGAGGCTTGTCTGCCCCAGGAGACTTTTCAGCCCCAGGAGACTTTTCAGCGCCAGGAGTAGCCTTTGGACTTTCCTTTGGTGTTGCTGGAGCAGAAACAGGAGGAGGAGTAGTACCGCCACCAGGAGTGGGGCTAGCGCCACCGCCACTGCCGGCATCACCGCCGCAAGCGCCGAGGGCTGCTGCAATGCCAATTACCAAAGTCAAACGAATTAATCCCTTGTTCATAAACACTCCTTAACATTCAAAACCCATCGCAAGGAAGGGAATAGTGTACTTGAGAAACAATGCTGGCACGAATAGATCGACGATTCGCTCGTTGATTACAATACTGCATTTATTAATAAATTTCACATTGATTCTGGCGAACCGGCAAAAAATTCATTTTTTTGGCAAATCTAGAAGTCAAAGAGACCAGTGGTAGGATGGGTTGGTTGGTTTGTGAGGTATCTTTGGTAAGGATAACCGAGATTTCCAGAAATTGGCGATCGGCAACCGCAAAAACTCCTAACCTCACTCAAGCTGAAGCTGCCCTCTATACGTATTGGTGAACTCTGTCAGTAACCCAGCCCTAAACGGACTGAGCTTGTAAGAGAAATCGAGCAAGCTGTACTGACCAGCCTAAGTCTTAACTGACTACGTTATTTGGGTCACGACACCGGAGAATGCGACGCTAGTTTTCCGCTCTGTCGTTGGTAGTTAAACAGTCTTAAGGTCACTGAGACAGTATTGCCAGCCTAACAAGCCCTTATAACATTGACCGACAAGCGAACATTACCCGGAAGGGATTAGGAGACAACCAGATCTCCACGGAGGGGCAACCATACCCCTCCAACCCCGAAAGGGGCAGATAAAGATTCAAGGCGATTGAAACCGCTCTTGGAGTTTTCCTCTCAGATCTAAAGATACTGAGTTTCCCACTTACCGAGTGTTTTTTATGACCGCTGCTATCAGATCCCCGGATTCTCCCCGCCGCTCCCGATCGACCGGCAAGCCCACCACAGACGCCGCCAAAAGCAAAGTTACTTCTATTGCCCGAGCTAGACGGGCAAAAACTGGGCCCCAATTGCCTAACTACTCCCCAGCGGACGAACAGGCCAAACCTCGCGCGCAAGGATCGGTGCTGAAAGTGATGCCCGATCGCCAGTCGCATCCGATGTGGCTGCGATCGCTCCTGCGGGTGGAGCGCGCCTCCTGGGCCGCATTGGTGCTGCTGTTGGGCGGCGCTCTGACTCTCTACGGTTTGACTGTTTACGGCGAGCAGCGCTGGAGTCAAGAGTATCAAAAGCTGGAAACTCTGCGCCGGGGCGAACAGCAGTTGAGTGCTGCTAGCGAAGTCTTGAAACACCAACTTGCTAAAGAAGCTGAAAATCCAGAAACCGGTTTGGCTGCACAGAAGCCTGCGGACACGATTTTCTTGCGCCCGGCCCCGGAAAACCGATCGCCCGGTGCGGCGGCACCAAACTCTGAAGAACCTGCTCTCAAGAAGCGATCGGGTGGGGAAACGCCGCTGGGCTATTGAGGCAATGTCGATTTGAGATTTGAGATTTGAGATTTTAGATTGACTCGCAGCGCCGTGAATCTGGAGGCTTGAATCTTGAGTCTAAAATTTGGGGATGCACAAACATTGTCTGTCGGAACTGCGGTACCCGTTTTTGGGCAATGTCAACGCGGAGAGGGCCCTCTTGGGGATGTGTCCGAGGGTCTTGCTTCGGGTTTGATTTTTGTGAAAGTGCCGATCGATTTTGGCCCTACCTACCCTCGGTTAAAGTTTTCAAATATTATTTGAAAATAATAAAGAGAAGTTCAAAAAAATAATGCTACAGTAAGCAGCAAATCCCAATTTAATATTTATAAATTATTCGCAATTCTTCAATTATTCAATTCATAAATCTAAAATCTAAAATCTAAAATCTAAAATGGTAGAACTTGTCGGTAAATTTAGAATGCTATGAGCTACGATCCCCGTTTTGACCGCTACAGATCGCCGAATTTTAAACGTCCAAAAGCGTCGAGCGATTCCCTACGGGATAGCTACGCTTCACGCACTTGGTGGGGCAAACCAGTCAAACCCAGAGTTGCGGCTACGGCTAGCAGCCCGCCTAGGCCACCCCTGGAGCGTTTAAAACGCAACAAGTTCCGCTTGTGGGTTGTGTGGGTGGTGTTGATGCTCGGGGGGCTGGGGCTAGCTGTAAATTTGTTTTATTTGCAGGTGACGCGAGCTCCGGCGCTACGCAAACAGGCTCTTCAGCAGCAAACTCTCAAAACGAAGCCGTTTGTGCCGAGACGCCCGATCGTCGATCGCGCGGGGAATGTGTTGGCGATCGACAGACAGGTGTACACTCTCTACGCTCACCCGAAGTTGTTCAAGCACTCGAAGGCGGAGATTGCTGCTAAATTGGCTCCGATGCTGCCGATTGAAGTAGCCCCTGGCAATACGGCGGAAACTGAACTGCTGCGAAGGTTTAATCTGGCAGAAAGTGGTATTACGATTGCTAGTTCTTTGGCTCAAGAGGTGGCGGATCGCGTGGGGCAGATGCAAATTAAAGATAGTCCCGTGGATGGGCTGGAGTTGGTGCGGCAGCAGCAGCGTTTTTACCCGCAGCAGGAGTTGGCGGCGGATGTTCTGGGTTATGTGGATGGGGAACGGAAGGGACAGGCGGGGGTGGAATACAGCCAGCAGAATTTGCTGGAACGATCGATGCCGTCGATTCAATTTAGTAAGTCGATCGACGGGCGTTGGCTTCCCGATCGACTGACGGCGGGTTTTGTGCAGCTTGATGACTTGAAATTGCAATTGACGATCGACAGTCGCTTGCAGCGGGCGGCCCGGATTGCTCTGAAGGAGAAAATGCTGAAACACGAGGCGAAGCGCGGCGCGGTGATTGTGATGGATGCCCGCAACGGGGAGTTGCTGTCGGTGGTGGCTGAACCTTCCTACGATCCGAATCAATATTTTAATTTCGATTTGTCGCGCTATAAAAATTGGGCTGTAACTGATGTTTATGAGCCTGGTTCGACTTTTAAACCGATTAATGTGGCGATCGCCCTGGAAGCCGGTGCGGTCAAACCTAACACTGTGTTTAACGACGAAGGTCGGATTTATATGGATATCTGGACTATCCAAAATTCCGATTACAAACAAGCAGGCGCCCGCGGCCCTTCGACTGTTACCCAGATTTTAAAACATTCTAGTAATGTGGGGATGGTTCACATAATGAACACGATGAAATCTTCTCTTTACTATCAAGCTTTAGAAAAATTGGGACTGGGACAAACTGCGGGTACAGATTTGCCTTTTGAAGTAACGAGTCAGCTTAAAAATCGAGAGCAATTTATCAATTCTCCGGTGGAAGTTGCTACTACTGCTTTTGGTCAAGGTTTTTCGATTACTCCGATGCAGTTGGTGCAGCTTAATGGGGCTTTGGCTAACGGTGGCAAGTTGGTAACTCCTCATGTTGTGCGGGGACTTTTCGATCGCGAAGGTCAACCTTTTTGGAAGTTGCCGAGGGCTGTTCCGAAGCAGGTTTTTTCGCCACAAACTACCAAGAAGGTTTTGGAAATGATGGAAACTGTGGTGGATGGTGGTACGGGGAAAGCTGCACAAATTCCTGGCTATCGGATTGCTGGGAAAACGGGGACGGCTCAAAAAGCTAGTGCTGGTAGGGGTTATTCTGATAAGGCGATTATTACTAGCTTTGTGGGGATCATGCCTGTGGAGGCTCCTCGGTATGTGGTGCTGGCGGTGATTGATGAGCCTAAGGGTGGTGGTACGGGGGGAGTTGTGGCGGCGCCGATTGTGGAGTCGGTGATGGAGGCGCTGATTAATATTGAGAAGATTGCGCCGAGTAAGAAGTAGGAAGCAGAAATCTTGGCGGTTGGAAACCGCGTCTACACAAACGATGTCCGCCTCCGCGGACGAAGAAATATGGAATTTGAGAAATCTTGGCGGTTGGAAACCGCGTCTACACAAACGATGTCCGCCTCCGCGGACGAAGAAATATGGAATTTGAGAAATCCCGGCGGTTGGAAACCGCGTCTACACAAACGATGTCCGCCTCCGCGGACTAAGAAATATGATGGAATTTGAGTTGAAATTCCCGGCGGTTGGAAACCGCGTCTACACAAACCATGTCCGCCTCCGCGGACGAAGAAATATGGAATTTGAGAAATCCCGGCGGTTGGAAACCGCGCCTACACAAACGATGTCCGCCTCCGCGGACGAAGAAATATGGAATTTGAGAGAAATGTGCGATTGACTCTTCAACCCGCGGAGGCGGGTTTTGTTTGTGTAGACGCGGTTTCAACCGCCGGGATTTTGGGTTGATCGGTGATATATCGATCGCCGAATTCGATGTAACTGAATTCAGTAACAGAATCTATTTTTGTTATTGTCTGGATTGGGTTTTCTTTGTCTTTCGGAGGTGCGTGTATGTCCTAAAAGTGTAGAGATGATGACGCATCGATCGCCTTTTGGAAGATTTGGATGAGATAGTGTGAGGTTTCCTTTTGCTAGAATGCTTGTGAGGCCGCATTCGTCAGTTTTGTTATACACTGGGCAACCTTGGTAATTGAACATGGCTCGCCAGACTGTTCCATTTTCTTTTACTTCATTTGTGTTCTCATTGACCTTCCGCAATGTTGTGTCATTTTGATTTATCCTAATCTGATATTCTAGATTTTTCCATTGGTTGGCTGGTACTTGGGCTGGTGTAATCTCGGCTTTGTGGACTGCTACTTGTAGGTTTTCTCCTACTTGCTTGAAGCTGCTTTGCCATGAGGTTTTGTCGCGTTTGGCGTTGCTTTGGGCAAGTTCCATTGCCCAAGAAGCCCGATCGACTGATACCTTCAAACGCTGGTTATTGATGAACATTAGCCAAGAGGGGCTGGCGATCGCACAAAATATCCCCAGTATTGCGATAATTATCAATGTCTCAAGCATTGTAAAACCGGCGTTAGGTGCTGTGGATCTGCGTTTGGGGGTTTTATTTGTTGACACGTAAGTACACTCAGTGATTTTTTGTTTAAAAAAAATAGCTGGAAGGCTCTATTTTTGTTGGGAGTATTTTAACTTTGAGCGTGGTTACTGTATAGGTCGCTTAAATAAAATTTACATAAAAAATTAGGATCTGGTAGGGGCGGTGTGGATGAGGATCGCCATTTGGGAGAAATTGCAGGTATTGATGCGATCGCCCGCTGTGGATGAGAGCTTGCGGGGCTGCTAAATTTGCGATCGTACTAATGCTCGAAAGGCTTTCATGGCGACGTTTCTGCCGGCTGTTTTGCTTTGTTCGATATACTGGGGGACGAGATGGGCGATCGGTATGCCTCTAATCATTAATTTATTGGACAAGACTGGACAATGCGTACATGGCGATCCATAATACTAATATGGCAAAGTACGTGAAACCAAATGAAGCAGCTAACACTTTGGGAGTTTGCCTCCGAACCCTCAGACGATGGGAAGCAGAAGGTAAAATCAACACAATCAAAACACCGTCAGGTCAAAGACGGTACGACATCGAAAAGTTCATCAAAAAAGAATCAGAACCAGAGGGAGGACGCGCCACTGTTATCTATGCTCGCGTCTCTACCCGACCTCAAAAAGCAGACCTCGATCGACAAGTTGAACGATTATCAGCGCTCTACCCAGGCGCTGAAATTGTTAAGGAAGTGGGAGGAGGACTCAATCTTAGGCGGAAAGGACTCATCACCCTTTTGGGACGAGTTCTGCGAGGTGATATCGCAATTATTGTGGTTGCCCACAAAGACCGACTTGCAAGATTCGGATTTGACATTATCGAATGGCTTTGTGAGCAATTTGACTGCAAAATCGTGGTTCTCAACCAAATCAGTCTCTCTCCACACGCCGAACTCGTTCAAGATATCGTCGCAATCCTCCACAGCTTTTCAAGCCGACTTTACTCCATTAGAAGGCTTGAAAACCAAATCAAGCAGGAGTTACAAGTCGAATCCAAGGCACAAGAAGGAGAAGAGATCGCCCAACAAAACACTTAAGATTCGAGTTTATCCTGAGTTAGCGCTGCACCAAAAATGGAAGTCTTGGCTATCAGCATCGCGTTACTGCTACAACAAGGCTATTGCAACCTTGAAAGCAGGCGAAAAAATAACCAGTGCTTATTCTTTGAGGGACTACGTGCTAGGACTAGACTTACCTGATTGGGTCAAGTCTGCACCGTCCCACCCAAAAGAAAATGCTATTTTTGACGCTTGGGATGCCTGGAAACAAGCCAAGTCCGTCAAAGGAGAAGCAAGTTTTAGGAGTTGTCGTCAACCATCGCAATCAATCAAATTCCACAGGGTTAACTTCAACGGCGAGACTTGGTTTCCATCCCTAGTCAAAGGACTTAGCTTGAGAACTACAGAGCCAATTCAAAAGACCGAGTTTGCGACCCAACTTATTAGAGACAAAAAGCGATGGTTCGCTTGTATCCCAGTGATAGAAGAGGTGAGGACAAAGGAACTAGACAAGGTAATTGCACTTGACCCTGGCGTTAGAACCTTTTTAACTGGCTACGACGGTGACTCATTTCAAGAATTTGGCAAGGCAGACATTGGACGCATTCAAAGATTGTGTTCTCACCTTGACAAACTAATGGGACGTGCGTCAAAAGCTGGTAGAAAGCAGAAGCGCCGGATGCTAGAAGCTGCAAGCAAGTTGAGAATCAGGATTCGCGACTTGATTGACGAGTGTCACAAGCAGGTGGTTAATTACCTGACAAGTCAATACAAAGTCATCTTGCTGCCTACATTTGAAACATCACAAATGGTTGTTAAGTCAAAGCGCAAGTTACGCACCAAGACTGCTAGACAGATGCTCACTTGGGGGCATTATCGTTTTGAATGCCACCTCAAGCAATCAGCTAAAAAACGAGGTGTTGTTGTTATTGACGTTAACGAATCCTACACTAGCAAAACTTGCACCAAGTGCGGACACAAGCATTCAAAACTTGGTGGTTCAAAAACATTTAAATGCCCTAGCTGCGGTCACGAACATGACCGAGATTGGGGCGGCGCTCGAAACATTATGATTCGAGCTTTGAGGGACGGCTCCTTTGCTCTCTCTATCAATAGTGAGAGTATTGCTATCGCGTATGCCCTGTTTGTCCAGGGTTGTGCAGCGTAACACCGTCAGGGAAGCTGGGAAATTGGAAACTGCGATCGGCCTTTACATATTTCTATACTTTGCCAACTTTGTGTTCGGGTGCACTTGGTTGGCTACTTTTTCATCAAGTGGTTACTATCAAAGAATTTTGATAATTCTCCGGCTGCAATTCTATTTGCTACTTCATTGGGATGTTGGTCGGTTTTGTGTACCCAAAGCTTGGAATCCTGTTGGCCAACGAATCCATCAAATAAATCGACAAACGGAATTTTTAAAGACGCACAATAGTCTTCTATTGTTTTGTGAATATGTCTGAATGGATAGCTATCATCTAGTTTAAAGAGTACAGGGTATACTGCAACTACAAGCTGGTTCTGAGTCCAGTTTTTACAGATTCCCAACCGGGGCTACCTTCTAAATAACCATCTAGATAGTGACGAACCATCTCTTTATAGAGCATGGGTTTTTCAATACTTCCGATCAAAGCGTTGATAAAAAATGAGTTTTTTCTAACTTCAGCCAGCACCTTTGGTCTAGAAATAAAGTTAATTGTTCCTGTTCTGTCTGCATCATTTAAAAATACTACGATTACTACTACGTCTGGTTTGAATTTTATTACGTATTCCTCAAGCAACTTGATTTGTTCTTTGGTGGATGTTCCTGAAATACCAAAATTTAGAACCTGGGTATTGGGATATTTGGATTGTATTGCGCGTTCAAAACTTATTGGTAAGGTATCGTTGTCTTTTACACCCATCCCAAGGGTAAA
>NZ_JAEQCB010000143.1:0-19794 GCF_020738785.1 Microcoleus sp. PH2017_05_CCC_O_A
CGGGCTAGAAGCCCATCCCACAAAAATCTTTTTTCTTGTGGGATGGGCTTCTAGCCCGTCCCAAAATTTGGTTAAAAGGATTTTTGCAAGAGGTCTAATTAAAATTGTAAGTTATTTAATTCTCATTCCTTAAAGAATCGCAGCCCCGCCTTCATCAGCATTCTGCAAAACTCCAGAAAAATTAAAAAATAATGTAGATTTACGGCCTGGCCTTGGTAGTATGTACTCTGGCAGATAAAACCAACAACTTCAAATAGACATGAGCCAGCATTCAGACCGCATTGCCCCTCACGGCGGCATCCTGGTCAACCGCATTGCTACACTAGACCAAAGACAGGAATTTTTTGACAAAGCAGAGTCCCTGCCGCGAGTCCAGCTTTCGGATCGATCGATCTCTGACTTGCAAATGATCGCGATCGGCGCCTTCAGTCCTCTCAAAGGGTTCATGGTAGAAGCTGATTATCGATCGGTAGTCAAAGAAATGCGCCTCTCCAACGGCCTCCCCTGGTCGATTCCCATCACCCTTTCAGTCAGCGAAGCAGTCGCCGACACCCTCACCGAAGGCGCCTTAGTCCGCCTCGACTCCCCGGCTGGCGAATTTGCCGGTATCTTGGAACTTGCAGAAAAATACCGCTACAGCAAAGAAGAAGAAGCCCTCAACGTCTACCGTACCGACGATCTCAAACACCCGGGCGTTCAAGTAGTAGACCAATCCGGGATAGTCGGTTTCCAAACCCGAAACCCCATCCACCGGGCCCACGAATACATCCAAAAATGCGCCTTAGAAACAGTAGACGGATTATTTTTGCACCCGTTAGTCGGGACAACTAAAGATGATGATATCCCTGCTGACGTGCGGATGCGCTGCTACGAAATCCTGCTAGATAAATACTATCCAAAAGATCGCGTAATCTTGGCAATTAATCCGGCGGCGATGCGCTACGCCGGCCCCAGAGAAGCAATTTTTCACGCTTTAATTCGCAAAAACTACGGCTGCACTCACTTTATTGTCGGGCGCGATCATGCTGGAGTTGGCGATTATTACGGCACCTTCGACGCCCAACACATTTTTGACGAGTTCGAGCCTTCTGAATTGGGAATTGTGCCGATGAAATTCGAGCACGCTTTCTATTGCAAGGTGACGGAACAAATGGGTACAACTAAAACAAGTCCCAGCACTCCGGAACAGCGGGTGCATTTGTCGGGAACCAAAGTGCGCGAGATGCTGCGCGCTGGAAAATTGCCACCACCGCAGTTTTCTCGACCCGAAGTCGCCGCCGAATTGGCGAAGGCTATGAATATTTTTAGTTACGAGATTTAAGTCTTGAACTTTGGTATTGGTGGCATTCTGAATAGTTTTGAGTTGGGGGTTTTGAGTTTTAAATTGTAAAATTTAAGCTTGAAACTCAAAAGTTAAAACTTAGAAGTTATGGGATCATCTCAGTTTTGCATTTAATAGTGCTGTCCCCGCTCGCGTATCGAAGTTATAGCCTTTCGAGATCTCATATGAGGTACGACTGGGAATAGGGAATAGGCCTGCGCCGGCAAAACCCGCAAAACCGGGCATTAGGGCATACCTCACTTTTTTGAGAACCGCTATATCTTAAGAATTAACAGTCAGCATCTACTGGATTCCAGGGTTTTGAGATTTGCGACGCATCCTACTAATGTTGTATAAGTTTTCAGAATTGGTATAAGTCACAATCTAATGAAAGCCCCTAAAATTAGAGAGGGGTATTTAACTTGAAATTCAAAACATAAAATTCAAAACTCTTTAAAAATGGGACTCAAGCGGCGGGAATTTTTGCAGCAAGCTGGCCGGGTGCTGGCCGCCATCGGAATCAGCGAGGCTGGATGGTTGCGGTTGGGATCGCGCTACTTGGAAGCTTTAGCCCAGCCAACAGCGCGTAAATTGGCTTTGTTGGTGGGGGTTGACCAATATCCAGATTCGCCCCTACACGGCTGTGTGACGGATGTGGAATTGCAGCGGGAATTGCTGGTATATCGGTTTGGGTTTGCGCCGTCGGATATTCTGACTTTGACTGATGCTGGCGCTACCAGGGACAATATCGAGACGGCTTTTGTAACTCATTTGAGGGAACAAGCAAAACCGGGTGATGTGGTGGTTTTTCACTTTAGCGGCTGCGGTAGTCGAGTTAGTTTTGGAGACTCTCCGGCAAAAATGCAAAACAGTTTAGTACCTGCTGATGACGTGGTACCGCTGTTAGAAAATCGATCGGTCAACGATATTTTAGAGGAAACGGTGTTGCAGTTGGTACGATCGCTCGCCACAGAAAATGCGATCGCCATCCTCGACACCAGTCACACCTACCCGGGTTTCCTCAAAAACGGCAACTTTCGCATCCGTTCCCGTCCGCGCCCCACCATCGGGCAGCCAAGCCTCGCAGAATTAACGTTTGCCGAAGGTCTCCAGTCAGGCAAAAACAATGGTTCTGCGATCGCCCTGCTGAGTGCGGCCGCCAATTCCCAAATCGCCGGGGAACAAGAATGGAACGGATTTACTGCGGGTTTGTTTACCTACGCCCTCACCCAAAGTCTGTGGTTAGCGACTCCGGCTAGCAGTTTCAGCGTCAGTTTTAGTCGGGCGGCGGGCGCAGTCGAGCAAATAGCGGGATTATCGCAGCAACCGCAAATTCGCCCTGACAATTTAACAACCGCACCGGCGCTGAATTTTGCCACAAGTTTAATGTTAAATTCCGCTGCTGCTGACGGGGCTGTGACGGCGGTGGAAGATGGCGGCAAAACTGTGCAGTTGTGGCTGGGCGGGTTGTCGGCTGGGGTTTTGGAGTGCTGCGAGGGCTCGGTGTTTGCTGTGGATTCGTCGGTTAAATCGATCGACAGCGATTCCCTAGAGAATAGCAACTATACTTCACGACTGTTGCTGCGATCGCGCACCGGTTTGTCTGCAAAAGCTCAAATTTTAGATAAGCTCGATCGTACAAAAGGGCAATTAACAGCCGGCGATTTGGTGAGGGAAGAAATTCGGGTATTGCCGCGAAACATCGGTTTGACAGTAGCTTTAGACTCTGGTTTGGAACGAATCGAGCGGGTGGATGCTACCAGTGCTTTCGCGACTGTACCGCAAGTTTCAGCCGTAGGGAGCGAGCAACCGGCTGACTTTCGGTTCGGGAGAGTCTCTGAAACCATTGTCGCTCAGACTCCTGCGGCTTACGAGCCTGCTTTGTATCAAGGCCGCTACGGTTTGTTTTCTGTCAGCCAAATGCTGATTCCCGACACTCAGGGCGACGGGGGAGAAGCCGTTAAGGTGGCGGTGCAGCGGTTGATTCCGCAGTTGAAAGCTTTACAGGCGGGGAAGTTGCTGCGGCTGACTGTCAATGAGACATCTTCGCGGCTGAAGGTGCGGGCGGTTTTGGCAACTCTAGCGCCGCAAGCCCGGGTGATGGTGCAGCGGGAGTCGGTGCGGGCGAGTGGTGATTACCGGTTGGAACCCCTGAGCGCTCCAAGCGAGAAATCGAGTAACTTGGGTATACTAAGTTTGCCGATCGGCAGCCGAATTCAATATAGATTATATAACGAGAGCGATCGCCCGGTTTATGCTGCGGTGTTTTCCTCGGATACCGCTGGACGGTTGTTGGCGATGAATTATCAGGCTGAAAGTGATGCTGGTGCGATGTCAATGGCGATCGCCCCTGGGGATAATTTGAGCGTGCCAGCGGCTGGGGCTTTGGGCTTGGCGGTGTCTGGGGCTGTGGGTTTGGCGGAAACCTTGATTATAGTTAGTGAGAATTCGTTCGATCGCACTTTGGCTGCAATAGCAGCGGAAATGCAGCAAACAAGGGATACTTTGCCGGTGATGTTGTTGAATCCTTTAAATGTGGCGCGGGCTGTGTTGGAAGATTTGCACGTGGCTAGTATTCCGGGCGTGCAGAAACTGGGGATATCGACGGATGATTTGGCTTTGGATGTGAATGTTTGGGCGACTTTAAGTTTTGTTTATCGGGTAGTTTAATTTTGGGAATGGGTAATTGGGAATGGGTAATTGGGAATGCTTGCTGCGGGAGCATCTCATTGTTGCAAAAAATATTTTTTATTGTAGTGCGAGCGTCCTCGCTCGCGAGGTGTATAATACTCGCGAGCGAGGACGCTCGCACTATAAATGAAAAACTGAGATGCTCCCCTTGCTGCAACTATCCGAGTACGAAGTCGATATTCACTTCCCAATCAGGAAATGCTAGAGGCGAAACTTGTTGACCGCGCCAAAACTTTTGGATTAAACTGTAACCGTTGGGTGTTGGCTGGCGGTATACTTCTAAGCATTGTGCTTCTAAATCTACTAGCCAAACCTCTGCAATTTGCGATCGCGCGTAAATGGGAACTTTCACATCTCGATCGTAATCCACCGTACTATCAGATACTTCTATCAACAGCAAAACTTCTGATGGTGTAGGATGTGCCGTTGAATAATAATCAGCACGGGGTTGTAGAAATACTACATCAGGTTGAGGTTCAGTGCGATCGGTCAACTGAACAGGATTTTGGACAGCAATAATCGCTCTTGTTTCGGGAATTGCAGCCGAGAGTCTGTTGAGGCGGTTGACACATCCGGCGTGGCGAGTTCCAATGGCGGCCATTTGTACAAGTTCTCCTTCGATCAATTCTACGCGATCGCCCTGGGGAAAAATACCAGCTTTACCCATTAAATGATATTCTTCTACGGTGAGCAATCTTTTGATTAATTGCACTGCCATAACTACCGTGCCTCTAATTATATTTATTAAATTGTAGTCGATCGAAGGAAGAAGGAAGGAAGAAGGAAGAAGGAAGAAGGCGCTTCTGGTTTAATATCAAATCCACTCTTCATCCTCCTGTATTAATCTCTCTATTCTCTCTCTGTGTCCTCTGCGCCCTAGTAAGGTTAAATCATTCCGATGCAACCATAAACGATATATAGCGGTTCTCAAAAAAGTAAGGTACGTTGTTGGGCTTGGGCCCTCTGAGAGTAGTGATTATATACTAAGCGAGGTGGCATCAAAAACTCCATTTACATTCATCATCTTTCTGATAAATGCTATAACTGGTTCGTTCTAGTAACGAGTACAAAGAAGACGGGCGGTAAAAACCGCCGTGTCATCTAATAACAAATTAAGATATAGCCTTTCTCAAAAAGATGAGGTATAATTGACAGCTTACATAACCGCTTAAACTAAGAGGGCTGAAGCCCAACAACATACCTCATCTTTCTGAGAACCGCTATATGACTGACAGCTTACATAACCGCTTAAACTAAGAGGGCTGAAGCCCAACAACGTACCTCATCTTTCTGATAACCGCTATAGATAAACTTTTTCCACCAATTGAGCCAAACGTTTCATCGCAGTTTCAATCTCATCATTTGTCGCAGTCAAACTAATTCGCAAACACTCGTGTTTGTGCTGCCAATCTTCCCGCAAACCGGGGAAAAAAGAACTTCCCGGTACCACAATCACGCCGACTTTTTTCAATTCTTGATACATTTCCCAATCAGTCATTGGCAAATCTTTGAGCCACAACCAGGCAAAGATTGCTCCTTCACCTCGGTGCAAGAACCATGGCAAATCCTTCGGCATTGCGTGTTCTAACGTGCTTTCAACTACTGCAAATTTGCTTTGATAGTACGGGCGAATTACGTTGAGGGAAATGTCGGCTAGGGCGCCGGAAGCAATGGCCCTAGCTGCGATCGCCTGTCCGTATCTCGGCGAGTGAATGCACATATTGGTCTGAAAAGACTCTAATATTTGAATAATTCCTTCATCGCCGATCGCAATTCCGATTCTTTCACCCGGTAATCCGGCCTTCGACAAACTCATGCAGTGGACGATATTGCCGCCGAAAATCGGCTTCATTTCGGTAAAGTTCAAGGCCGGGAAGGGAGGCCCGTAGGCGGAATCGACTAACACCGGCACGTCGAAAGCGGCTGCTAAATCGGCGATTTTCTGCACTTCGTCGTCGGTGAGGACGTTTCCTGTGGGGTTGCAGGGACGGGAAAAGATGACGCAACCGCTGGTTTCATCAATGGAAAGTTGGCTGAAATCCGGGCGGTATTTGAATCTGTGGGCGGCTGCATCAATATCTAGGGTGGGTTTGCAGGCGATGACTGCTTCGGGAATGAGGCTGACGCCGCCGTAACCGGTGTAGTCTGGGCTGAGGGGAAGGACGATCGACTTTAGGTTGCGGATTTGAGATTTGGGATCGGAAGTGTCGGCGACTGGTGTGGTGTAGCCTCCGAAAGCGTTGGCTGCGTAGAAGTAGATTGATTGACTTCCGGGAGTAATTAGGATGTTGCGATCGGTCAAATTGAGATTGTAACGTTGGTTAAAGTCGGCCAATACTGCATCGATAAAGGGCTGATAACCTTGGCTGGAACCGTAGCGACAAACGACTTCGCCGTATTCGGGGCTGGATAAAAGTTCCGCTGTGCAATCGCGCCACAATTGCTCGACTTCCGGCAAAATCACCGGATTTCCGGCGCTTAAGTTGATAAATTCCTGCCCGTGGCCGGATCTGAGTGTTTCTATAATATCTTTCATAATTGCCCGAACTCCTGTGAGTTGAGACATTTGAGTGCCAAATTGAGTGAGGGCAGGGTTCATGATGCGGCGAGGATGATAGAGGTTGATGGTTTATTTATGATAGCTTTTGTGCGATCGGGTCAAGACTTACGTATCGATCGCGTATTATGTCATTGCGAGGAACGTTAGCGTAAGCGATCTCTTATGAAAGCAATCGCAGCATCTGTTTTTGATGGGTTTTGGGTAGGGTTGAGGGCGTGGTTTGGTTCGATCGGGCGATCGAACAATATTTTTTGCTTAGTTTCCGTGAACCGGTAGGTGTTAAAATAGAGGTATGAAATTTTTTTGCTCAAACTCATGTTCCGCAAGGATTTGATGCCCCTCTTCTGAAAAAACGATTCACGGAAAGTCTGGAAGCTTTACAGGATAACGTTTTGGAGTGAGTATGAAAAATTGGGGATTGACAAGCCGAAGGCTAGAATGGTACTTTAGTTTTAGATTCACGGAACTGCACCTTGAAAACCAAATACAGCAAGGCTTCTGGAGCGGGCGGCCGGAAAACCCATAAATCCCTATCAGGGATTGAAACTGCTGCGCCGGAAAACCCATAAATCCCTATCAGGGATTGAAACATGACAGCAAAATTAAACTCAGCTTCAGTACCTGCAAGGCCGGAAAACCCATAAATCCCTATCAGGGATTGAAACGAGTTTGGGGGGATGTATCCCTAAATGATCTATTTCCGCCGGAAAACCCATAAATCCCTATCAGGGATTGAAACATTCCCGTCGGATTTTACTGGTATCCCGATCCAGGCCGGAAAACCCATAAATCCCTATCAGGGATTGAAACGTAACTGCACTCTCAATGCTGAACCAAGTTGACCCTGCCGAGCCGGAAAACCCATAAATCCCTATCAGGGATTGAAACATACCAGACTGCATTTCAACAACTAAGTCGATCAATGCCGGAAAACCCATAAATCCCTATCAGGGATTGAAACAAACCAGAACCGACTGCACCCACAGCCCCGGAACCGCCGGAAAACCCATAAATCCCTATCAGGGATTGAAACGCCCGATCGAATCTGTGGATTATACCAAATCAACATAGCCGGAAAACCCATAAATCCCTATCAGGGATTGAAACAAATGTATGGTTTTGAATCCTCAAAACATCTTTAGCCGGAAAACCCATAAATCCCTATCAGGGATTGAAACTTTGTGGGCTGTAATGGGTCAGTTCGCTCCAGCGCCGGAAAACCCATAAATCCCTATCAGGGATTGAAACGCAAGTTCAACAGCATTAGGTATTAAAAATGGGGTTGTCAAGCCGGAAAACCCATAAATCCCTATCAGGGATTGAAACAACGGTACTCTGACAAACGAACAGCGGCAAGCTGTGCCGGAAAACCCATAAATCCCTATCAGGGATTGAAACCCCTTGAAGTCTGGCCGGCAAACCGCATATTCCCAAAGCCGGAAAACCCATAAATCCCTATCAGGGATTGAAACTCATTAACTCTAGTTGGCGGGAGGGAGCGATTTTTGGTGCCGGAAAACCCATAAATCCCTATCAGGGATTGAAACATTTCTTGGCGCTGCAACTCAATTGCCTGCTGTTGAGCCGGAAAACCCATAAATCCCTATCAGGGATTGAAACACCAAATCACTATTCTCTAGGAAACAAACACTTCAAGCCGGAAAACCCATAAATCCCTATCAGGGATTGAAACTCACAACAGTAATTGAACAAGACCCGGAACTGCCGCCGGAAAACCCATAAATCCCTATCAGGGATTGAAACACGCGCCTGGTTATGGCGATGCCCACGGCTAGCCGGAAAACCCATAAATCCCTATCAGGGATTGAAACTTATTATAACCAAAAGAAGCAGAAGGTATTATGCGCCGGAAAACCCATAAATCCCTATCAGGGATTGAAACGCCCAATTTAGGATTGGGTATTATTCGCAAACCCACAGCCGGAAAACCCATAAATCCCTATCAGGGATTGAAACGATAATGACGAATTAGCTTATCTTGCTGAAGTAACGCCGGAAAACCCATAAATCCCTATCAGGGATTGAAACTCACTATTTCTCTGACTTTAAATCGACTTGGTGGTTGCGCCGGAAAACCCATAAATCCCTATCAGGGATTGAAACTTTTTTGAAGAGGAAGAGGAAGAGCGATCGAGAGCCGGAAAACCCATAAATCCCTATCAGGGATTGAAACAGATTTGTTGATAAAGATTCCTAAGCTAATTTTTCGCCGGAAAACCCATAAATCCCTATCAGGGATTGAAACAGGCTTGATGGCAGCGAAACCAATCCCCTTGAGCCGGAAAACCCATAAATCCCTATCAGGGATTGAAACTCGGGCTTTAATTGCCAGTGTTCAATGATTGAAGAGCCGGAAAACCCATATTTCCCTGTCTAGGGCTTGAAACGGCGGTAAAACGTAAGCCCCCGCGAGAAAACCGCAAAATCCCGATCGCGAATCCAAACCAGATTAAAATAATCGAGTCAAGTTGACCTTATTTTTTAATTCCCATGCGTATTTGGCAAGCCGATTTCTACCGCCGCCCTCTCCGAGACGAAACCGGCAAACCATTGTGGGAACTCCTCATCTGCGACTCGGCACAAACATTTCAATTTAGCGCCCTTTGCCGCCAGTCGGAAGCCAACTCCCATTGGCTAGCCGCCCAATTCCAGCAAGTTCAAACCCAGAAATTGCCCGACACAATCCAAGTATTTAGACCTCAATCTCTCAGTTTAATCGAAGCTGCGGGCAAAGTTTTGGGCGTCAAAGTAGAAGCAACTCGGCGCACCGCCGCCCTCAAAACCCTGCTGCAACAACGCGATCGAGAATATTCCAGTCTGCCTAATTATACTAATGAAGCTTATCGGGCGATCGACCTAGAAACTCCTCCACCCATCCCCCTACCCGAAAATCTCTGGGGCGATACCTGGCGTTTTGCATCCCTACCCGCCGGCGACATCCTAGAAGCCATCCAAGGGCGTCCCATCCCCATCTTAGAAATGCCCGAATTCCTATTACCCCTGAACTTAGGTTTAGCCTCAACAGTACCCGTACCCGGAGTTGTAATTGACGGCGGGCGACAGTCAATGCGCCTAGCTAGATGGCTTCAGGAAGCCAAACCCTTCGCCTTGAACTATATCGCCGGAGCTCCCGACGGATTGATATTGGAAGCTGGGTTAGCCGATCGATGGGTTGTCGCCACCTTTGAAGATAGCGAAGTAAAAGCCGCCGCCGAAACTTACCAACAGCGCAAACAATCGAGTAAAGGATTGCATTTTCTCTTAGTCCAGCCCGATGATAGCGGCATGACTTATACAGGGTTTTGGCTGCTAAATTTTAATTAATAATACCAATCCTAAATCTTTAAGGTACGTTGTTGGGCTTCAGCCCTCTTTAGATATATAGATAAAGAGCGCTGAAGCGCAACAACGTACCTTTTTCTATTGACAATAAATTTTTGATAAACAAACCAAACATTTATTGTGTAGCAATCTTTTTCCAAAAATCGTATTAAATGCGGTACAGCTTACAAGCATGAAAAAAATTTGCTAAGCACCAAATTTTGTGGTACCGAGCAAAACAGAGGTTGTTTCCTCAAATCTTGTCGGTGCGTCGCTACGAGATTTTGAATCTTTTTTAGGGATTATTCATAGCGACACACCCTACAAACACTTTTGGCTGCTAAATTTTAACTCGCAATAGTTAATGCCGAATCCTGGACATCCGCAGCCAGTAAAACTTTAACAAAACGATCGCCCTTTCTAGCTGCGGAAAAATGAAACTATCGGAAATTATCTTATTTTTGATTTCAAAATTCGATCGCCAAAATCAGATGATCTCCCGAAAATAACTGCCAGCAGATACAGACTGAAGCACCCTTTTTAAAAGTCTATCTATTCCACAACCAGAATCAATCCATCTTGGATGCCCTGATGCACTCGGTTAATCTGACACCGATCCTTTTCGTTGAGACGGTTTGTCGAAAGCATTGCAGACTTCAGCAGCCGCCTGTCGAGAGGCGTAATTTGGCGGAAAGCAAAGATTCGTTGGACGATCGCCTCGATCGCGATCTTAGGTACGCTAGCAGAACTGACTGTCATTTTTTTAACACCCTGAAAATAGATAACAGAACCCTGTACCTTTATTTTTAAAGATTTTGTAAAGATACATTGTGATTAAGATCATACATATCTTGTGACAAAACAGTGTATAAACGATCGCAATCGCTATAAAAATTAAATTATTTTAACGCAAACTTAACAATAGCTCGATAGAATCAATGTTGTAAAACTGAGGCAGAGGGTAAAATGGCACAGGCAAAAATCGGCATTATCGGCGGCAGCGGTTTGTATAAAATGGAAGCCCTCAAGGATGTTGAAGAGGTAAAAATCGATACACCTTTTGGCGCGCCATCTGATGCAGCCATTGTGGGAACCTTAGACGGTACGCCCGTTGCATTTTTGGCCAGACACGGCCGCAATCACACTTATTTGCCCTCGGAAGTCCCCTATCGGGCAAATATCTATGCCATGAAGAGTCTAGGAGTTGAGTATTTAATCTCAGCGTCGGCGGTTGGTTCCCTAAAAACAGAGGCCAAACCTTTAGATATGGTAGTGCCAGATCAGTTTATCGATCGCACAAAAAATCGAGCTTCTACATTTTTCGGAGAAGGAATAGTCGGTCATATCACCTTCGGCGATCCGATTTGCGGCGAATTGGCTAAAGTGTTGGTAAGTGCGATCGAATCCTTGAACCTCGCCGACGTTTCCCTGCATCGCGGCGGCACCTACGTCTGCATGGAAGGCCCCGCATTTTCCACCAAAGCAGAATCAAATCTTTACCGCAGTTGGGATGCGACAGTCATCGGGATGACAAATTTGCCCGAAGCAAAATTAGCCAGAGAAGCAGAGATTGCCTACGCAACTTTAGCATTAGTCACCGATTACGACTGCTGGCATGAAGAACACGACAGCGTAACAGTAGAAATGGTAATCGCCAACTTGCACCGCAATGCGGAAAATGCCCAAAAAGTAATTCAAGAAACTGTGCGGAGGCTAACCGAAAATCCCCCTGTTTCTGAGGCACATTCCGCTTTGAAATATGCAATTCTGACTCCACTGGACAAAGTACCTCCCGCAACCAAGGAGAAAATGGGTTTGCTATTGCAGAAATATTTGTAGGGGATAGGGAATAGGGCATCGGGCATGGGGCATCGGGCATCGGTTATTAGTTATTAGTTATTAGTTAATTGCTAACAATTACCAATTTCTAAATTCCTAATGCCCAATCCCCTGGGAAGGCCGATGCCCTGGGAAGGCCAATGCTTTTCGGCCCTGGGAAGGCCTTCTTCCCAATGCCCAATGCCCAATGCCCTGCGCGGGGCAATGCCCAATGCCCAATGCCCAATGCCCAATGCCCAATGCCCAATGCCCAATGCCCAATTAACCGATCAACTGTTTAAACGCATCATGTTCGCGAAGTTTTTCTAAATCAACTTCAGTTTTTGCCAACTCTTTGCACAAATTCGGATTGAGATTCAGGGCGCGCTTTAAATTTTCAATTGCTAAATCAATTTTACCTTGGAGCGCATAACATCGGGCTTTATTGTACCATATTCTGTAAAAATCAGGTCGAATTTTAGCAGCATTGTCGTAGGACTCGATCGCCGCTTCGTACTTTTGCAATTTGGACAGTGCCACGCCTCGATTGTTCCAAGCGTCAGTATAATCTTTTTTGACTTGTAGGGCTTGATTGTACGAAATTACTGCTTGTTCGTATTCCTGCATTTTGGAAAACGCAACGCCTCGGTTGTTCCAAGCGTCGGCGTAATCGGGTTTAGCTTGGATGGCTTGTTCGTAACAGCCGATCGCCTCCGGGTACTTCTGCAACTCCAACAATACCACGCCTCGGTTGTTCCAAGCGTCGGGATAGGTCGGGCGAATTGTGGTAGCTTGTTCGTAGGATGCGATCGCCTCGGGATACCGCTGCATTCGAGTCAGCACAACTCCCCGATTGTTCCAAGTATCGGCTAAATCCGGCTGAATTTGCAGTGCTTGATTGTAAGCTGCGATCGCATCTTCATAGCGGTTTTCAAAGAAACAAGCATCTCCCTGTTTGGCATAGTCGGCTGCCGTCAATAACTGTTGATAATTGCCGTAGTTAACCGGAGCAAATTCTTGAATTTGGGCATCCGGTAATAACAAATCTGTTTCTACATCTGCTGGGTGATTTTGGTATTGAATTTCACCTAAGATACTTTCAGCATCGGAAATTAATAGTTTTAATTGAGAGATGGTATCGTAGTGGAGACTTTCGATTTCTTGGCGAGCAATTGTTGTCTGCTTGGACAATTTGCCCAACAAAAACCAAACAATGACTCCGGCTGCTGTCGGAAACAAAGTTAAGGCAATTACCAACCCATTTAGCAGCAGGCCCGTGCGCCCAAAAGCAATGTCCACTTCTTCTTGAACTCGATCGCGAATTTCGTCTTTGAGTTGCTGCTGGGGCAATTCCTGCTGAATTAACAGTCCCCCAGCCTTCGCTTGGGATGCAGAAACCTTACTGGTACAGAGTAAAATAATCAAAAGGGCGATCGGGCTAATACTTGTTCTAAAAATACTTGACAAACGCATTGCCTTAGTGATACGCACCTGATTTGCGATTTTCATATGTCAAGAAATGCTGGTAAAGATGATCTCAGCCTAGCCGATTTGTTCAAAAACTATTAAATACAGGATATCTGTTGTGCAGCCTTCTCCGATTAAGTGTTTGACGCAAGAATTGCTAGACGAAGTTGCAGCTTCCTCTCGCAGCAATCCCCGCGGGCGACAAAACTACAATTTCCACGATTTGTCAGAAAAGGTGCAGCGGTTTGTCAACGTGCTGCAAATGGGTACTTACGTGCGCCCTCACCGACACCTGCGCCCGCCGGAAGTTAACGGTTTTGAGTTTTTTGTCGTGATTCAAGGAGAAGTGGGTATTCTGATTTTGAACGAACATGGTCAAATTTTGCGATCGTTCCGAGTTAGCGCTATCGGGCCCACTCGCGCTGTGGAACTTCCAGAGGGCACTATTCACACGTTGGTAGCTTTGGCTGCGGATACTGTGATTTTGGAGTTCAAGGAAGGGCCCTATGAGGTGGCGGCGGATAAAGACTTTTTGCCCGATTTTCCCGCTGAGGGTACTGAGGCGGCGCGGGAATTAGTTTTGATTTGGGAAGCGGAATTTAAATAAGAAGGAAGAAGGAAGAAGGAAGAAGGAAGAAGGAAGAAGGAAGAAAATTAAGGGTTTCAGCAATTAAGAACGTACTAATTCTTGATCGCAGTTGCCCAATGCCCAATGCCCAATGCCCTGTTTGGCCCAATGCCCAATGCCCAATGCCCAATGCCCAATGCCCAATGCCCAATGCCCAATGCCCAATGCCCCATGACTACTAACTAATGAATCTAATTGTTGTCATCCGATTGTATAAATCTGGGGCGGTGCGAATGATTTTTCTGAGAAGTTCATCTGTTACCCAAAAGACGATGGGAAAGGAAAACTTTTTGCTGAACTCGCTGCATACTAGATTGGTAGAACTTAGCAATCGATCGATCGACTCCACTGACTCCAAACCGAGGATCATTAAAGCTGGAGGCTTTGCGCCGTCTACTTCTGTGGCGATTGTCGTGTAGAGAGATGTCGCCGATTTTGGCACAAACAGTTGCTGCGGTTTCTGGGTGCAAGTTGCTTGGAGGCGATCGACTATTTGCTGCCGCAAAGCCAGGGAGTTGCAGTGGACTAAAACGAAAGAAAAGTAACCTTGAGAAAGACGGATAGCCCGAACTAAAGTTGAGAACGACCGCTCGTTATATTTGGCTGAGTCGTACCTCGCTGGATCGTTTTGATCTGTATTTTCTGAGCAGTTCTCGGCAAACATAAATTGCAGTTCTGTTCTCTAGTTTTAGGGATTTTCTAGATTAAATAATTTTTATAAATAAAATATGAAGATCGAACAAAAAAAATTGGAAAATGTTCCGGCGATCTTACCACTGCTTGAAATTAACATCAATAGTGCGATCGACAGATTTTTCTGCACCCGAGCTAAACGGATATAATACAATCAAACCCAACAATGAAATGTATTTAAAAATACAAAAAAATTATCCCCGCTCAAATGTAGTTAAAAATACAAAAAAATCATCGGCTATTTTCAGCTAGGGGCAAAGTAAACCAAAAAATTGCCCCTTTACCGTGACTGCTAATTACCCCAATTTGCCCGCCGTGAGCGCCAATAATTTGCCTGCACAGGTATAAGCCCAAACCCAAACCGACGGAGTGTCTGGATTGATTGCCCCTAACGTAAAGGTCAAAAAGATGTTCGCACTGTTCCGGCAATATTCCCACTCCGTCATCTTCAACGGTACAGTAAATCATACTTGGGGAATGGGGAATTGGGAATTGGGAATGGGGCATTGGTAATTTATCGATATCTGGTTTCGATTCACTTTGATTTATGATATTTTTTCCCCTAGGGATTACTTTAGCAAAAATTTTCAAATTTAGTCCGGGAAGATTGTGTTTCAAAGCATTAGAAATTAAATTAGAGAAAACGCGCCACAACTGAGTATAGTCAGCATTCACTGCGGGCAAATCATCTGGCACTAAATTTGTAAAAGTAGCTTGAGCATCATTGATTAAAGGCTCCAAATCAGCCGCCGAAGCTTTCACTAGCGCTCTCAAATCTACTCCTGTGCAGTGCAGAACCAAACCGCGCAATTCCCCAGCATGAACTTCCAACAGCGAATTTATTAACCGCAATTGCTGCTCGCTACCTTGAATCATCCGCTCCAAAACAGAACGGGGAATTGCGATCGAATCCCCCGTTTTTGTCTTCCAATTTTTCAGCACCATTAACATTCCCGCTACCGGATTTCGCAAGTCGTGTGAAAGAGCGTGAATAAACAGCCGCTGCGATTCTTGGGCCTGTTTGCGCTGCGTGATATCCTCAATTAAACCCTCATAATAAAGCACGGAGCCGCTGCTATCCCGTACCACCCGCGCTTTCTCCGATATCCAGACAATACTGCCGTCTGAGCGATAAATTTGCGACTCAAAATCCGATACTGTGTTGCTTTGCTCGATCGATCGCAAAAACTGATTTCTGCGTACAGGATCGACATACAACTGTCGCTCAATATCAGTAAACTTTGCCGTCACTTCTTCGGGGGAATCGCAGCCGTAAATCCGCGCCAAAGCTGGATTAGCCGTAATGTAGCGCCCCTCGGGAGTGCTTTGAAAAATTCCCTCGCCGGCATTCTCAAAAATGCTGCGGTACTTCGCTTCAGCCACTTCCAACTGCTGGTAAGCAGATTCCAACTCGCGCCTGGTACTAAACTCTTTCCGTTGCAGGCATTCGTACCAATAAACCGACAAATCGCAGATCAAACAAAACCAAAACAAATATAAGTAAAACCCGCTCAGCCGAAAAGTAGTATACTTAGCAAAACTTAGATTTAAAATTAAATTTATGCCAACGTGGCAGAACAAAACGCCGAGCTGAGAAATCAGGTGAAGGCGCCAGCGGACGGGCATCAGTGTCGCTTGAGTGAGAAACGCTAAACTCCAAGTTAAAAGTGGTAAGTCTCCGATTTTTGCTGCGGCTAATCCAAGCTGTACAACGACTGTTAACGACCACGAAAAACCCAAAAATAGTAAACCGGGATAGCGTTTTCCGATCGAGGTTTTTTGCAACACCAAACAAGTCAGCAAGCCAAATTGTATAGCAGCGCTAGTGTACAAATAAACAATTTTAAATTCCCGGGGAGCGAAGATTGCTTCGCCCAGAAGATAGACAATTATTGTGAAGGCAAAAAAGATGGCAATTCGGACAGCAGGGCTCAGCCGATCTCGCAGGAAGCGATCGCGCCACACCTCGTAAACCGTTAACGCCTGAACTGATTTTTCATGGCCAGGATAAAACATATAGCCTTTCTCACTAACATGAGGTACGAATAGGGCATAGGGCATAGGGCATAGGGCATAGGGCATAGGTATTGCCCGCATACCTCACTTTTTTTGAGAACCGCTGTAGGATTTTGGATTTTGGATTTTGGATTGAAGCATTGAAGATTTGAAGATTGAAGACTCAATAATTGAAGATTGAATAATTGGGTTAATAGCGATTGTCAGAATTGAATCCGCGCTCAAACGGATACAAGCGCCCGACTGTTGTCGTGGAGAAATCAAAATTTTAGACTAAGAGTTAAACCTCCCACATTCATCTGTGAAGTAAATTAAAAATCTAAAATCTAAAATCTAAAATCGACTGACAGTCGGTAGCGAAAACCAGAAAGTCGAGCCACCTCCGGGAGTGGTTTCGACGCCGATGAAGCCGCCGTGAGCTTTGATAATTTGCTTGGAGAGGTAAAGCCCCAAACCCAGCCCTGTTAATTGTCGGCTATTGGGGTCTTGAACGTAAAGTTCAAACAGAGATTCCCGCTGTCTAGCACTGATTCCGACTCCATTGTCTGTTACAGTGCAGCGAACCATTTTTACGGTGACATCGGGCAATTTGCCACCTGTATTCCCAATTTGACCCTGATAGCGGGGCAGTTGGCAACTGCCGTCGAGGTGAAATTTGGCCCGGGTTTCTTGATTTTTTGGGGTGTCGAACATCCCCGTGCGATCGCCCGCAGCAGATGACAGGTTAGGGATACAGCGGGCGACGAAATTATTTCGGGACGTGAAAACCTGTGCATTTTCTGCAAAAATTAGTGCTTTTTCTACTTCAATTACCTCGGCTTTAAAAGTTATATTGACTCCCGGATGATTGTGCTTGATAGCATTGGTTAGGAGATTTTCCAGAACTCGCTGCAAGTGTTTGCTGTCGGCATTGACTTGTGGCAAATCTGCGGGTATTTCCAAAGTCAAAGTTGCTTGATTTTTTGCCAGCATTGGTTCTAACTCAGCAACAATTGCGGAAGTTAAAGACTGCAAATGCAGCGGTACTGTATTTAGGACAATACCTTGAACTTCGCTAGCGTGAGCGTCGAGTAAGGCATTAACCATTCTCAACTGGTGTTCGCTAGCTTCAACGATCCGCTTCAAGATCGATCGAGAAACCGCAATATGCTCTAGAGAGTCAGAGGCCGATTTGTTGAGCAAATTTTTCAGCAGGATTAACATTCCCATAACTGGAGTGCGGAGATTGTGAGAAACTGCGTGCAAAAATAAATCTTTGAGGCGGTTGCTTTCTTGCAGTTCGTGCATTTTTTGCTGCAATTGGCGGGTGCGTTCCTCCACTTGAGATTCCAAGTTGGCATTGAGATCTTTTACTTGCTGCAAAAGTTGGGCTGAAGAGAGGGCGATCGCGACTTGGGTAGCCAGTTTTTCTAACAAATCAATTTCAAATTCTTGCCACTGGCGGGGCCCAGAACACTGGTTGACGGCCAAGATCCCGAACAATTCTTCCCCGAGGAAGATCGGCACAGTTAAGGTCGCCCGAATTTGATAGTCGCTGTACAATTTGGCAATGATGTTGCTGACTTGCACCGTAGCAGTATCGGAGACTACTCGGACGAGGTTGTTAGCATAAAAAGCTTTCTGCTTTTCGATAAAACTTTCGTCAGCGAGCACCCATCCTATAAGAGAAGGACATTCCACAGCGACAGACTCAGCAACAACTTTGCCGCGCGCCGGGCTAGCCAAATTTGCCCCGCCTCCGTCCATAATACCGATGAACACCCGGTCTGCCTTGAAAAATTGCCGGACTTCGGCAACAGTAGTGTTGAGAATTGCTTCGAGATCGAGGGAGTGGCGAATTCTCAGGGCCATTTCTGAGAGCAACCGATCGCGCTCCGAGGATGTTCGCAAAGCCGCTTCTGTGCGGTGGCGATCGGTAACGTCTTGGACTGTGGCGGCGATGACGTTAGAATTAATTGCCGACTGTTCGCAGACAGTGCGCTCAGAGCCGTCGGCTAGTAAAATTCGGTAGTTAATGCAATAGGATTTGCGCTCAAATATCGCTTGACATTGCGATCGCGCCACCAATTCTCTATCATCTGGATGTACCGCCTGCAAAAAAACTTCTGGTGTTGGTTTCACAGTTCCCGGAGCCAAACCCAAGAGGCGATAAAGTTCATCCGACCACCGCAATTCGATATTGGATATATGATGTGCTGCGGCTTCTGCACAGTTTGTAGTTGTGGCGACGGCGGCGCAATTTAAATCCCAATTGCCCAATTGAGCGATGCGCTGAGCGTTAGCTAAACTAGCGTGAGCGTCGCGCAACATGGCCGCGGTTCGGTGTACCTCAACCAGAGCTTGCTGGCGTTCAGCGACAGCAGCAGCCAACATCAGGGCGACAATGGCGATCGTAGCAGTAAAAGCTTGTAAAAATAAAACCGCCTGTTGCAAATTTTCGCTTTTGACCAGAAACGGGCCGCCTCCCTGCACAGCTCCCAAAATCGCGATGCAAGAGACGATCGAATAAGCAAAAATTGCTCCCTGCTGTTGAAACCGCAGGGCAGCCCAAACTATGAAAGGAAAAGGCAAATATTCCAGCGGATAAAGAGCACTCGCCCCCTTTGTTTTACAACAAAAAACTAGCCAACTCACGCTCAACAGCAGAACAAATAAAATGAGTGCTTCTAAATAATCAGAAATTAAAAATATAATATTATAGCGATTTCTGGCTTTATTTGATATAGTTAAATAATGAGCAGTTAGCGATTGATAATTAGCAATTGATGATTCATAATTAGCAACTGGCAATTGGCACTTTAGCCAGTTAAACAATGATAAAAAGTCAGTAATAATCGGAGGATTTATGGGAGATTTAAAACTTTTAATAGCGTGGTGTAAAGTCAGCAACACTGGCGTGACAATTAAAATTCCCATGCCGTCTCCGAGCCACGTAGTCCACCAGTTGCGAGAGAAATTGCTCCACTGAGCCCAACCAAAAAAGCACGTACCCAAGTTGCCGAGTGCAGAACCGAGCAAAGTAGACCCGATGACAGCGCCCGCCACCAAACCCAGAACATCTCGCAGTCGATCGAGCTTAGTACAAAATCCGATCCGCGCGAGCACAGCCTCCCCAGCCAGTGCTTGCAGGGTGACGCTAAAAGCGGATGTCACAATCACGGCGGAGGGTATACCCGCGGCGAAGGTAGAGTTTAACAGTACCGAACCGAGGGCAATTCCCGGCCACATCCGTCGCCCTTGTAGCAGCACTGCCGCCAG
>NZ_JAEQCB010000144.1:0-12734 GCF_020738785.1 Microcoleus sp. PH2017_05_CCC_O_A
ATGGTTGCGACATAAATTCCTGGGTAGTTCTGCCATATCAGGGTTTTGATAACGGTGGGTCAACCGTTTTATCCCCCCAAGTATCCTTACCAGGTAGGACTACCAATTACTGATTACTACCACTAATTATGACAGCTTTTTAACGTATTTATCAACTATTTTGGCGTAACTATTAAGTAAATTGAGACGGTGCTTGCTCAAACAATTTGTGAGTCAACATGGGTAAAAATAAATTATTTATACATTTTATCGTAGTCACTAACATTTACGAAAAAACAAATTTATGAGCGCTGTCGCGCCCAAAAATAAAGCATCGGACAAAAAAATGGAACTATCACAAACCTACACCTATTACTTCAATAGTTTAACCTGCGTCCACCAAACAGAAAACGAACTGTACATCATGGGCAGGGAAACAACAATTGTACTGAATTTTCAACAAACAAGCTATCAAACGCTCGACCAAATAATCCACGCTCTGCGACTTGTGAGGGACAAAAAAATCCAAGACAGAAAGTCAATTCTTGAGCAAGAACTGCTGGCATTAAACTTCCAATTCACTCAAGAAAGCAGCAACCGTAGCAACAACGGCAGCAACAACGACAGCAACAACGGTAGTAGCAACGGCACCAACAAAAACTGCGAGCTAAAAATCGACTGGTAATTCAATTATGCCGGAGAGACAAGTTTGTTTTTCCGGCAGCCGCAAACATCTTTCACCACATTCAAAAATGGCAAACAAAATGGCAGGATACGTGTATCTTCTGCACTTTGAAAAGCCGATATGTTCAACTCATCCAGCCCAACACTACGTCGGCTGGACAAAAGATTTGGACGAAAGGCTTTGGAAACATAAAAAAGGCAGAGGTGCTAAATTTTGCGCCGCTGCCCGAGAACGCGGAATAAACTTTGTCTTGGCAGAATGCTGGGTTGCAGACAAAAGTTTTGAGAGGAGAATCAAAATGCAAAAAAATCATAAACGTTTTTGCCCTCTTTGCAAAAACTGAAAGGAAAAATCAGCTTTTTTGTAGGAAATGCAATCCCACTAGGATGAAACATAACAGTTTTCAAACATTGTGAGATACAGTTGATCGATTACCTTTTTCCCCATTACCAAGAAGCCAATTTTCCGGTCTACACCGCTTTCATTAGCTTGCATAAATAGTTGCAACTGGGTGTTAAGTTTCGTACTTAAACTCAACACCCAGTTGTTTGTGCGTAATTCCTGTATCTATTAGACATTTCCCATAACGATTGTGGAACAGGCCCAACGGCCTGTTCATAACTGTCTTTTTGGGAGATATCTATTGCTTTCGCCAATGCGCCTCAACTCCTCGTCCCCGACATTCCAAACGCCCCGCATCCCTCTCCCGGCGCAATAGACGGCGAATCAAATCAATTCCCACTGTCGGACACCGTTCTTGCAATTCCCTAATCGAGAATTCTTGAGGCAAATTGTTAATTGCATCCAATACGATCGCCGTTTTAGTTCCTTTTGCGGATGTAACATATCCCACCCGCTGCTCAAATTCCCGATAAGCTGACAGCAGCATGACTCCCAAGAAATACTCCCACCAAGGTAATAGGTTGTGCTGCTCTTTATGCCATCCTTGGGAAGATTGGTAAAGCGTATCATAATAGCTTTCCTTAGTTCTCTCCACAATCCGTTCCAAACTAATAAATCGCCCCACCTCATAACCGGCTTTGTATAGCAGCAACAAAGTCAGCAACCTTGCCATCCGCCCGTTTCCATCTAAAAATGGATGAATGCACAAGAAATCCAAAATATAAGTGGGAATCAGCAATAAAGGCTCTATCTCGCCCGATTCCCAGAGGCGATTAAACCGTTCTTGCAGGCGTTCCATTGCCGCAGGAGTAGCATAAGCGGGAGTAGGTTGAAACCTCACCACTTTAGTCCCGTCAGGATAAGTAGCGCTAATTTCATTATCCACTGTTTTCCAGCGCCCGCCTGTATTAACAGCAAATTGGTAAAGGTCACGGTGCAGTTGTAAAATGACACCTGTACTAAAAGGAATGTGGGTATAACTGGTGTGAATTGTAGTTAGCACGTCCCGATAACCCGCAATTTCTTGTTCTGAACGATCGCGCGGCGTTGTTTTTTCTGTTACTAATTTCTTAATCCGTTCTAGCGGCACTGTAATGCCTTCAATGCGGTTAGAAGATTCGGTGCTCTGAATAACCGCAGCTTGGCGCAAAGTACCTAAAACTTGTGGGGCTTGTTGCTTGAATAACTCCTGCTTTCCCTTGTATTCTCCAACTAAGCGAATCGTTTGCACAAGTCTTTGGTTGAGTTGTTGACTTTCAATGAACCCCTCTTCAAATGACAGCATATCTATTTTTTATCCCTTTTAATGAATCCGTTAACATCTAAAATTGCCTTGGTACAACCCGAAAAAATCTGTCATTCACTCTGGATTTTAGCTGAAAATCAAAAATTACAGTTATTACCATAATGATTAACGGTTACGGTTGTGATGAAAGCCGATCGCAAGCAGAACCGACGCCAAATCCAGATAAATAAGTAAGGCGATAGTTGCTTTTAGCCATAGCCCTTGCCTCTGTTGTTGTCCAAGGTTTGACGCTCAGCAAATCGGGTTCAGTTTCCAGTTGCTTTAAATAAGAGCGATCGCCCGTTACAAAGGCGATCGCAATCGCCAAGAACTTGCAACAGCTCAAAGGAGCCTGAACCACCTGCTTTTCAGTAAACCTAACCACAATCCAATTCCACTCTAAGAATAATTGATTGCGGCGCATATCGCTGTCAGCATCGCAGCAGTGAGTGGGCTTCTTAGATTTGCCAGCATAAGGTTCATCAATCTCGACATCAATTCCGAGTCCAGATGGAGTGTGAATTACAGTAAAATCTGCTGAATAGCTCCTCTGAGATGACGGAATTTTAAACTCTGCTGCTTGGACAACTTCCTCGAAATATTGCTGTAAGTATTGCAAAAAGCGCTCTTCGCTCACTCCTTGCCGAGCTTGAGATATGCCTGTCGAACTAACCCGAAGTGACATCAAATCCTTGAGCGATCGATTTCTGGAATCTAACTCAAGTTTTGCGCTTTTTAAACCTGTCTGCAACCCTTCTTTTTCCACCTTAAAACTAGAAAATTCTTGCTGTTTATTCGATGATAAATCTTGATGGGATAATATATTTTGTTGGTTGTACTCAAGAATTTGCTGTTTATACCTGGATAGCAGTTTTTGACGGCAACCAAACACATAACTATAAGCAGCCGCAATTAAACATGAATAAGCAGCTACTACCAACAGCATTTCCCACCACAGCCAACCCCAGGAAATAGCTAACAGCGGAAGTGCGATCGCACCATAGAGCCAAAACACCCAAATTAACCACAGCAACTTGACAGGTAACACCACAGGTGGTTGAGGCGGAGTCAGCAAAACAACAGGTTGCTCGAATTGTTGAGTTTCTTGAAGTTGGGATGAGGTGGCACAATTAGAAGTTGCCTCTGGCAAAGGATATTGATGGCAGAACTGGATTACCACTTTTGGGTAAAAAACTATAGGATAATTCATAACTTTAAATACTCCTTTTTTTAAGAGCGCGGCCGCGCTATTTTTAAGAAAGTTTTTTGAATTGTATGCAAAAAATCACCCTGTCAAACTCACAAAATTTAACTCATTCTCAACCAGTTAGCAAAATTCAAAACGACAAACAAGTCTCTCTTAAATCCGACCCGGAAACAATGGCTGCACTTACTCAAATCGAAGAACGCCGCGATTATTATCACACCTGCATCAACGGAGGATACTAAGCATGAATTTAGCCACAGCGACGCTTGCTCAAAGTTCAACAACTGCGGCTCAACTTTGGCATCAACTAGAGTCAGCAGAAAGCTCAGAAGAAATTGACCAACTGCTGCAATCCCTTTGGCAAACCCAAGAAACCCAGGAACTCGCTGTTGATGCCCATGCCGACTTAGCCGACCAAATTGATGCCGAAATTGCAGGAATTACAGCCCGGATGCAGTATTTGATAGAACTGCATTCAAGAGCTATCAACAAACTCCAGGGGTGGAGAGAGCGGTTAGACCAAACCGTTCTCTACTTCAACGAGTGCGGCGTGTTAACTTCCGAAGTTATTGGCAAACACCGCCGCATTACTGTCAAGGAAAATCCGCCTACCTGTGAAGTTTTGATTGACCCATCTCAACTGCCAGAATCCTATCGTCGAGTCGAAACCAAAACCGTAATTTCTGCCGACAAAAAGGCGATTGCAGACGCTTGGAAACAAGGAATGCCTGTAGATGGCACTAGGGTTTTCCGCAAGCGCAAAGTGGTTTACAGCTTGCTTCCCGGTAACAATTTGCACTCTCTTCAAGCCAACCAGACGCTTGAGAGTCGTTCTTCGGATAAAACGCAGTCCAAAAAACGGCGTTAGTCATCTTTTCAGGTGTCAGCAATGCCTTAATCTGACACCTGAATTATTAGACATATCCGAATTAGACCCCTCGAAATTAGACCCCTCCGAAAAAGAATGTGAAACGCTTGTTTTGTAAGAGCGAAAACTTAATTTCTCTCGATATAGCATTTTTCAGTTAGCTAGGTAATTGGTACAACGTAATTGGTACAAAGTAATGCGTAATGAGGCATGGTAAGGGAGCATGAATCGTCCATGCCGGGCTGGTAGCTAACACGATCGAAAATTACCAATCCTGAAATTAACTATTACCGATTACCGATTACCTATTACCGACCTTGGGAGTTATGAATTTTGAGTTTTGAGTTTTGAGTTTTAAGAGTTTTCTTGGGTGGATCTCATTTTTACAAATATCTTCGTATGGGCGAAGTATTCCGGCAGTAAATCTCTGATTTTCACTAATAAATTGTCTGCCGGAATACTTCGCCCTTGCAAAATTGAGATGCACCCGTTTTCTTTAACTCACAACTCAAAATTAACGCATTCAAAACTCAGGAAGACCCGAAGCGTACCTCATGATACTGAAAATTGCCATATCTATTACAAATCAATCCAGTATTGAGGGTTTTCAACTTGTTCTTCAGTGACATTGAACAACTTTGACGCTCTAGCTTTAATAACCCCGTCAGAATCAAGGCTTAAACCTCCCAACTGCTGACTGTTTTCACCTTCTCCAAAAGCAACGCAGGCAAGTACATCACTATCGCTATCATAGAAATAATCTCGCCGGCTTTCCATAGCCGTAGTTGTGCGAACTACTTTCACTTTTTTTCTCCACATTGGGATTGTCATTCTGATTGTAACACGCTACTTTTTTCTTCTAAACCCCTCCAATTGGAGGGGGTGAATATCACTCAGTAGCAGGAATTTGTGAAGGAACAACCTTGTCAAAATCTGGACTATTACTGTGCGTAAGTCCTAAAAATGTAAAAACTAGGATTCAGGAGCTAATCAATGAGCAGAAGAAAACTTACCCCAGAATATCGCTCCACAGAATGGGTAGCTGGGGAAGGACTAAAAATCCCAGTCTTTGATATGTCCTTGACTGACGGTAGAGCAAAGGGGCGGTACCAAGCTGAATCAGAAGTGCTGCGTAACTCCCTGCTTGAACTGCTTTTTGAACCTGAAGAATTAGCATCCCTAACCATCGTTAAACCCGACCCAGATGATAGCAGTTTCGACCCTCTCAAAAACATCGACTTCGGAGATGGTATTACCAGAAGAGTTGCTTTCAGCTCCGGCAAAAATGTGTACTTTGCAGACAAAGAACTCTCAACCAAACTGTTGAGCGTATTCAAAACTCAACCCGACCACGCCTGTCGCTATGGCTCACTGCTAGTTAGCAGTTGCAACCAAGGAGCCAAATTGTTAGATAGCTCCCTTGACGGCGAAACCTTGCGAGTCAAAATTGTTGATTCTCAAAGCGATGACCCAAGTGAAAAAGCGAAAGCTCATAAGTGGCAAACCGGAGACTGTCACGGTAAAATTTCACCGGCACTAGCCCAACAATTAGGAGGGAATTACAACCGACCTTTTCAATTCAGATTTGCCTGGATGCAGGAATGGAAGCAAGAAGACTGCCACACTCCCGAAATTAGCTTTCTTGCCAAAGGAACGCTGTTGCCTGATGCTAATTTAACCTCCGACTTGGATTATGATATCATTATGGATCGCTCCTCTATCAAAGGAGTTGCTAAAGAGCAATTAGCTGAACTTATCCCCTGTGGCGACTACGAATTTCCCAAAGCTATACTAGGAAATCGAGGCAACGCCAAAGTAACTGAATACGAAAATTCCTGGCAATTTTCGATTTGGTATTCCGAAGCAGCTATTGGGGCTGACATCGCCACACCGACTAAAGTTGAAGCCCAAAAGCTAGCTGACTTGCAAAATAACCGGCTGCAACTTGCCAAATACTTAGTAGAGCAACACGACAAAAAAGCTGCTTTTCAATCCAACTTTCACGAAGACAGCAGCGGATTAGAAGACGAAACAGATGAAAAAGCCCAGCGCAACGAATCCCGACTAATATCAATTTTGAGGAACGACAAACTCGGTCAACTCCTCGACTTTCCCAAAGTCGTCGATTTCATGCAAGAACAACTGGCTAAAAAGTGGAAAGATTTAGCAATTAAGGGAGCAATTCATCACGGTTCAGCAATGGCTCAACCTTGTGAAAACCTCCAACCCGGTACAATTGTTGCGCCTCACTTGCGACACGGCACAGAAGTTATCGTTACCCGATACCCAATTGTCAGTAAAGATAACATCCGCCGCTACACAGTAGACAACAAAAACCATCCTGAATTAACGCAGTACAAAGGGTGCGTTTTCATTCGCTCTGACCAAGCCATGCAGCATCATCAATGTGATTTTGACGGCGATCAATTAGTGATTACGCCTGCTTCCCGAATGCCGAATATCGCCTCTGAAACCAGGCACGCTAATCAAGAGAATGAGTACGATGCAGTTGAAAAGCGAGAGAAAGTTGACTACACTAAAGCTACCGATAGTGATGGCGATCGCAAGTATACCAAATTGCGGCAAATTGCCGTAGCGATCGCCCAAAATAAAATCGGCTGGGTGGCTACCTTAATCGGGAGAGTGCAATCATCAGCAGCAGAACCGGGACAGCCAGAAAGTTTATTCAATCAACAGAAGCGTCAGCTTCTTGGAAAGCTGTTTGATGCCCTGCAAATTGAAGTGGACAGTCCCAAAAGTGCTACTCGCACCGAAGACCACCACCCCACCTTGCTTTCCAAGGCTAAGCAGTGGTCAGAACAGCACCCAAGCTACCTATTTGACTACAAAGACGACCCCAGGCTTTACAAAACCGTACCATTACCTATAGGAGACGGCACCGCTATCAATTGCATTGCTAGGGAGGCTGTTAACCCAGAGTGGGAACCAACTCGTCTAAAAAGCCGCCACCGCGACGAATTTCGCTATCTTTTTGAGTCTCCTTCCGACTTGGATGAACGGGAAAAATGGGAGAAACATTATGTCAGGTGGGCGCAAGATATTAAGGAACGCTATCGAGAAAGGATGGGCGAAATTCACTTGGAGTGCGGCGGCGATTCTAAGGCAATTAAAGAAGCCGTCAGCAAGTTATACGAGAGCTTAAGAGCCGATGTGACCGAAGCTTGGACTGACCCTGAAGAACGGTTTTTAGCTGCTAGTGCTATGTGGCACGTCGAAACCACAAATCCCAACTTAGAAGTCCCTCGCAAAGCTTGTAAGGAACTTTCTCGCCAATTGCTGATTGAATTCACCCTTGAACCTGAGTACGAGCGACTGCACGAAGCAATGCCAAAAGACACTTACGTTCTGAGCGTCCCTTTCGAGGAATTTGAATTGGACGGCAGCGGTAAGACTGTCAGGGATAAGAAGCGACAGCCAGTTGGCAAAGACTTAGCTGGACATTGGAAAGAATTGTTAGACAGCAAAGGTATTAAATATGAAGCAACTTTGCATTCAAGCCTGCCAATGGTCAATTTTGCCTTAATTGAACCCAGCGACAAACTGGTGGGAATTTTTGAAAGAAAGTTTGGCGAAAATGTCAACGACATCGACAGTCTAGACTTAACCTACCGTGATGGTCTTGGCCGCACTAAAGATGTCAGTTCACGCATTGTAGCTCCTGCTGATTATACTTGGCTTGAGTCCCAAAACCAAACACCTAAAGCAGCATTGGTTCTCAATTTGTTTACGGATGAAATTTGCCAGCAATTGCAAACCTTTCAGTTTGACAGAGCTGAACTGATTGGACAGAAGTACAATGACTTGAAAGATGTTGACTTTAGTTCTCCTAAATGGAGGCAGAAAACATTGACTTTTGAGGTGGGTTCTGTTAGCGGTAGCGGTTCGAGGCGCGACGGCAGCCCTATTGTCCTCCTTGACGGACAAGAGCTAGCTATGTTCTCTGCTAATTCACCTAAATTGCCGATCGGCACTACCTTTGAGGCCACTATTGAACCCTCGCCTAAAGGCAGCGCTTTGATCTTAAATATCAACCCTAGTTCCGTGCGGCTAATTGAATCAGTTGAGAAACTTGCAGAAGTCGCGCCAACCCCTTGTCAAGAGCGATCGCTATCCGTACCGGCAACTCCTTGTCAAGGGCGATCGCTTGTATCGCCAATTTCTTGTCAAGAGCGATCGCGTGCGAAGTCCAAGGCGAAGCTAATGAATCGATTTATGAACTGGCGGAAGGATTGCGGGGACTGGTTGAGGATTGGGATTATATCAATGTCCAACAGGTCAGGATGAGTTAGGAGGGATTGAGGATCATCCTTAGTTAGTGGCTGCTGGTTGAACTTTGTCGCCTCCCAGAACGCCTTGTCACGTACAAGGCTATGCAAGGTTTGCACATTCTGTACGTCCGCAGAACAGCCAACCTGTTGTAGCGTTAGCGGACACAAGGCTATAATGGTTAAGGGTTCAAGGTTTACGCAAAAGCAATAAAGATTCGTTGGCGACACGACAGCCCACTCTTGAAAGCTTATTCACCGAAAGGATATGGAGAGCGTACCTTTTACGGAAATGTCACTTTGTAGTGTGAAGTTAGCTCTGTAAAGTTTCAATAAAGACAATGTTAAATAGACAAATAGGTAAGCCTGTTGTACTTGCAACCGTGCTTGCATTCATCTTTGTAACAGCTATTGGTACTTACTGGCTGGCTAGGGGGGGAGTCATTATTCCTTGGAACAGTCGTTTTGCTTGTGAAATTCAACCAGAGCCGACAGGGGATAATTATATTTATGTAGTGACTTATCGCAATGATAATGACAAAAAACCCTGGTTGAAGATAGTTAGAAGTTTTGGTGATGGATGGACACAGAGTAAGCGTTGTGAATCAATTGTAGAACGTTTAGAAAAACTCCGAAAAGATGGGCTGATTCAGTTAACTTACCGTACCGATCCAGCTACACCAAGGCAGTACATAATCTGTGCCAATACCAAGAAAAGTGGACGAGGTTGCGAACTACTCATCACTCTAATGCCTGATGATGATCCTGACAAGACATTGCGTGAGATAGCTGATGCACTTCTATTGAGGAACATTAACTCTGGTGTCTATCAAGGTTCTGATCCTGACTCTCCATCTCCCAAAAGTTCTCTATCAAAGGCGTTAGTCATTGATTTGACCGATAAGTTAGCAATTGAAGACCGAATAGCTGGCAACTAAACTTTTCCACGAAATAAGTCCTTAAATTAAGTTGGATTAAACTAGGTAAAATGACAACACGGAAAGAAAAAATCAATCTAGCTGTAAATATTATAGGTGCCTTATCCGGTACAGGTGGTTTTCTGATTGCCCTAGCCGTCTACATGGGTTGGGTTCCCGTCTCTTTGGTCGTCAAAGAGAGCGATCGCTTCTATTGCGCTCTCCAACCTAGCTCCACTCAAGGGAAGAGAGTTTGGACGGTGATGTATCGATACGATGAAGGGACAAAACCTTGGTTGAAAATAGTTTCTGCACTCGGTGATGACTGGCCACCTGAAAAGCGATGTCGCGAAATTGCAAAACGTTTGGATCAATACCGAGAAGAAGGATTAACTCAGTTGACTTATCAAAATGATCCTAACACACCCAAACAATACGTTATCTGTGCCAAAACCAAAAAAAGTGGTTCTAGTTCTAGTTGTCCCATACTGTTAACACTCAAGCGTGGTACTAACCCTGACTCAATACTTCGAGAAATGGGTGAGGCTCTTCTACCGAAAAACCTTATAACAGTTACACCCCAAAATTCAGAAGGCGAACAGTCATCGATTGAAAAAGGCTTGTCATCTGAACCCTTAGCCATAGATTTGGCTTCCCAACTAGCAGAAAAAGATCGATAGCTAGCAATTTTTCTAATAACCGCAGAGCAATTAATAATTATGAAATTGAGAGCGCTAATCCAAAAAAGTTTACTAGCAGTAGCCGGATTAGGAACATTGGCAGCAGTAATATTTGCTGTCATATTGGTTTTAAATCCCGACCGATTTTATGCTCTTAAAGGACTTGTTCTAATGCTATTAAAACAGAATCATGAAGCTCGTCAAGCTTGCGACAAAGCAATAGAAATTAAGCAAGACTCTGGTCCAGGATGGAGCTGTCAAGTGTGGTTGCCACTGGTATTGGAACAATATAACGACGTGGTTATCAATTCAGAACAGATAATTAAACTGTTTCCTGATGATCCAAACCTTTGGGAGGTTTGGAAGTGGCGAGGATTTGCTTTAATGGAGTTAAAACGGTATGATGAAGCACTGCTCTCCTTAAATCAATCACTTCAGCTCAAGTCTGATGATGCTGACACCCAGTTATTTAACTGTAGAACATTGTATAACTTGCAGCAATATGATGCAGCTCTTCAATCTTGTAATCGCTCGCTAGAGATTAAGGGTTTATATAGTACCTTAGAGTTAAGAAGCTGGATACTTCTTAAACTAAACCGATACGAAGAAGCGCTCTCTTCATGTAACATCGTGATACAAATTAACCCCAACGATTCTAAGACCTGGAATAATCGAGGTATTGCTCTGGAGAATTTGCAGCGATATAACCAAGCTATGCGTTCATTTGAACAAGCAATAAAAATTGACCCCAATAACGAAGTAGCAATCTATAATCGCCAACGATTAAACAAACAATTGAAGTAAACAAATTTTGTATGATGAGCTTGTTCCCCATAATAACATAGGCCGAATCAAAGACATAGCTCTCAGACTGCCCTGAAAGAATGATAATCTTTGGATGTTGTTCTTATTAAATTACACTGTCTTCTCTAAACTAGAAAAGCATTTCTTATTCGAGAACGGCACATATATATGATAATAATAAGGTTGAATGTAAAGCCTATTAAATTTTGGACTGTTATAGGGGATGTAAGAATACTTAAAAACCAAAGAATTGGGTAAATAACTATTTGTCCCATCCAAGCCCATTGCTTCATTCTCCACATACTAATGGCTAATCCCATAAGAACTAATCCCTGAAGAAATAAGAAGAATCCTAAATATTTGAAAACACCTTCTGCATTAAGAGGAAAATTGCTTTGTTGAGCAAAAATTAAACCTAATTTATAAGTAGTAATCCTAAAAGAACCAATACATATAAACAAAACTCCACCCATTATAAGAAAAACAGAGCTAAAAAAATTTAAAATAGCGAGCAAGCTAATACCTAATGGACGATTCATTTTTTTTTAAAGCTAATCAAACACAAAGTCTACTTTTTTTTGCTTAACTAAGTATACAATCATACTTAGCCCTAAACCTAGCATAATATAATTATGTACTAGAGGTCGTGGTGTTAAATCAATGATTTGGAGACAAACATCAATAGCGCTCAAGGCTAAAGCACCTTTCCAGCTCCATTTTTTTCGTTTCCATATACGCGAACTTAACACAATAGAGGATAGACCTAAAACAATATAATACGCTCCTAATCCTCTAAATAAATAGTGGGCATCATAGGGTCCCATATATAAATTTACACCTACTTCTTGCTGAGGAATCTTGAGTATAACAGTAAAACTTAGATGGATTATTGAAGCACCCCAACCAATATAAAAAAAGCCAATGACTAACCGTAAGCCTGCGATAATGACAATACTCAAAGGACGATTCATTTTGTTCTATTTGAACTGACTGCGCTTAAAGAATGTACTATAATACTTGGGAACAGTATCTTTTACGCTTTCTCTGCCAGATGCCCCCAACATATGTTCCATGACTTTCCCGTATTATACACTGTCTTTTTACTTCCGCCATAATACGATCCTTTAGGAAAAAGAGTGATGCGTAGAATAACTTGGTACTGGCTTATTATTCCTGAGCTTGCTGCTTTCTTACTCGTTGGCTGCACTCAGGGAGAGCCTGTTGAAAGGGTAGAACAAAATATAAAGCAGAGTTCGGTCATTATCCAGAGTCAAAAGTTGAATGGGCGAGAGCAACACGGCACGGGCTTTTTTATTCAAGGTACTGAAAATGCTTGTGCAGTTTTGACGGCTGCTCATGTAGTGGCTTCGAGCAAAGATTTAATTCCTAACTCAGACAATAAAACTTCTAAAGCTCTAATCAAGATAAATCTTGAGATTCAAACTTATGACAACAAAGTTTGGCCTGCTTCCAACGTCCAACAGCTACCTAAATTAGACTTAGCAGTGGTCACTTTTTATATCAGGGCTATTTCATTCTAAACAGCTTCTTCAAAACGTCTAGACCATAGCCAGCGAGCCGTTGTGCCTGTGCCATATTTGTTTCTCCAGCTTCTCGATAA
>NZ_JAEQCB010000145.1:0-25714 GCF_020738785.1 Microcoleus sp. PH2017_05_CCC_O_A
GTGAGTGCCGACACTACCAGGATGAAGCAGGAAGTAAACGAAGCTCAAAGTCCAATATTGTCCAATCTTGAGTAACTTTGGGTAGGATTTATGTAACGGCTTAGGGGACTCTGTCTTAACCCAAGCGTATTGTATTATTTTAAGCAACTGGGTTTCTGTATTCAGAACTGTTGAAAGTACGATCGCCCTTACGCGATTGAATCAAGGTATTTTGCCATTCTTGGGTCATTACTGAGTTATGAGCGATCGCACTTCCTAATTTAAACCTAATTTTTGTCTAAAAACATATACCACATTTCGCTACAAAAAGTTGCAATTTGAACTCTGTTTTGGTCAAATAAGTAAGCTATCCCTATTTTTAATTATATCTGACGATTCATCAAGTTATTGATTTTTTATTCCTAAGTGTTGCGCCTTAACGACTAAAATTTCACTCGTTGATAAAACACTCGTTTCACATTCTCAGCCACCGTAACGTACAACAGGACGATCGCACCCAACACCAGCACGAAACCCAACGGCAACGGTTGAAACCCCAGCAGCCTTCCCAAAGGTGTCCAGGGAATGACGATCGTCACTCCTACGGTAGCCAGCGTCGCCATCAACAAGTATTTTCCGGGTTTACTGTCGAAAATAGATTTTCGAGTACGAACGACCAGCACAACCATCGAAGCAGAGATGACAGACTCCAAAAACCAGCCTGTTCTAAACTGTTGTGGTTGAGCGTGTAGCAGCAACAGCAGCGCCCCAAATGTCAGGTAATCAAAGATTGAGCTCAGCAAACCAAACACAATCATGAAGTTGCGGATAAACTTGATATCCATCCGGCGCGGTTTGTTGACTAACTCCTTGTCTACGCGATCGGTTGCGATCGTCAATTCCGGGAAATCAGTTAATAAATTCGTTAGCAAAATTTGACTAGGTAAGAGCGGCAAAAAAGGCAGAAACAGGGAAATTCCCGCCATACTAAACATATTACCAAAATTAGCGCTAGTTGCCATGAATACATATTTTAAAGTGTTAGCAAATGTAATCCGTCCTTCCTTAACACCTTCGATTAAGACATTCAAATCCTTTTCCATCAACACAATGTCAGCAGCTTCCTTGGCAACATCCACGGCACTTTCGACTGAGATACCAACATCGGCAGCATGAAGCGCAGAAGCATCGTTAATGCCATCTCCCAGATAGCCTACGACATTCCCCGCTTTTTTAAGGGCGATGATAATCCGCTCTTTTTGATTTGGTTCTACCTCAGCGAAAACATTGGTATTTTGTACTAGGTGCATCAAGGCTTCATCACTGATTTTTTCTAGATCAGATCCAGTCAAAGCTTTTGATTCAGGCAGTCCTACCTGCTGAATAATACTGATAGCAACTGCCTTGCTATCTCCAGTAATCATTTTCGGAGTGATTCCCAGTAATTGCAACTCTTTTAGAGTATCAGCGATGCCAGGTTTTGGCGGATCGAAGAGCGCCAGGTAGCCCATAAATGTCATCTTGGTTTCATCATCTTTGGTGAAGGAATCTTGCTCACAATCCCGATAAGCCACACCCAAGGTTCTAAATCCCTTACTACCCAAATCTTCCGCTTGTTGGTGGAGTTTTTGGCGCTGATCTGCAATGTCGATCGTCTTTCCCTCAGCAGTTTCAACGGTTGAACAAACATCCAAAATATTTTTCAGTGCACCTTTGGTAATAATCAAATGCGTGCTGTCTTTTTTGAACAGAATGCTGAGACGTTTGCGGTTAAAGTCATAGGGAACTTCATCGAGCTTTTGATAGCCCGAAATGTCGAATGTTTTGTATTCGCGAATCGCTTTGTCGATCGGATTCACATAACCAGACTCAGATGCGGCATTTAAATAAGCATAAAGTAAAACCCGATCGCTATTTTCCCCCTCCACATCAACCGCAGAGTGAATTTTCACCTCTCCTTCCGTCAGCGTACCCGTCTTATCGGTGCAAAACACATTCATACTGCCAAAATTCTCGATCGCGGGTAAGCGCTTCACAATCACCCGCTTTTTCGCCATTGTCTGGGCACCGCGCGCCAGGTTAACACTGACGATCGCAGGTAGCAATTGAGGGGTCAAACCCACAGCCAACGCCAGAGAAAACATAAAAGATTCGAGCACAGGGCGATGCAGGTAGACGTTGGCTGCAAAAATTAGAGCGACCAAAACTAGCGTTACTTCCATCAAAAAGTAGCCGAATTTGCTCAGCCCATGTTCAAATTCTGTTTCGGGAGGCCTCAGTTTCAGGCGTTCCGATACTTTGCCGAATTCAGTTTCTTTTCCAGTATGAACAACTACTGCTTTCCCCGTTCCACTAATCACATTGGCTCCCATATAAAGGGAATTGGTGCGTTGATTTAGTCCAGTTTCAGCGGGCAATACACCATTAAATTTGTCAACCGGATAGGTTTCTCCTGTGAGTGCTGCTTCATTCACCGATAAATCTTTTGACTCTAAAACTAGACAGTCGCCGGGAATATTTTTACCTGCACAAAGCACCACAATATCGCCGGGAACTACTTCTTCATTGGGGATTTCTTGAGATTGATTATCCCTCAACACAGTTGCTTTAACTTGCACTAAGGCTAATAATTTTTCGACGGCGTTCGATGCTCCTCGCTCTTGCCAAAATCCTAATAGTCCGCTGATTAGGACGATCGCCAAAATGATGATCGCATCTAGCGCATCTTTCAGAAAAATCGAGAGCACTGCCGCGAAAATCAGAATCACGATAATCGGACTCTTGAACTGATTGAGCAACAGCACGAATGCGCTCGATTTGTGTGTTTGTTTGAGGCTGTTTGCGCCGTACTGGCTTAGGCGTTGTTTTGCATCAGCACGGCTTAATCCTGTGGCTGTAGAGTGCGTCTGCTGAAGCACCTGCTCCGTGGACAAGCTCCAAAATATGGACTGTGGATTCATGATTTTATACCTGATTTGTTTAAAGGTTTTACTATAGCTTTGACAGCCCTAATTTCAGGTGTATGGACACGGCAGTGGTCATTGGTGTCAACTTAACGCCAAACCCCTTCAGAGACTGTTCGCACCGCCCCTACGAATATATTTGAAAAGCACCAGATGCACCCGTTTTAAATTTGCCATCCCTCACGATGCAAACTCATACTCAATCTCTGTAATTCTTCCTTTAAAATAGAGCCGAATGCCTTCTGGATATTCCCATCCCACCTCGCCTTCTAAAGGAATCAGCATCCCATTGCGAACTGAATATTCCCCAAATCTTCCGCACCAAGGCATCGCAGTTAGCTTGTCGCGATAACGAGCCTCAGCCCGCATAGTGGCGATCGCACCTTCGGCATTAAACTGAAATACAAGGGAGACAGTTGTTGCACCATCCGTCAAAGTAGCGCGGGCGGAGGTGTCATTAATCGCCTCCCAGCGCACACCTTGACTGGGCAATAGTGCAGTCGGATACCAAGGAGTCTCAGCCAAGAACCGCAATAATTCACCTTGATTGTTTTCAGGCGCACCGTGCATATTTGCAACGGTAAAAAGACCGAGTAATGATGCGTGTAAACTGCCTTCTCCTAACAAATAGGTATCATGAACAAAGGCATTAACTCCTGGTGCCATCTGGATGCGTGCATCCCAATCAAAACCCGGACGTTGAGTCGTCACAAATTGAGTGGCTGTAAACGGACTCCACTTATCTTCAGTTTCACTCAGATTGAACAGTCCCTGCTGAGAGAGTTTGACCGCAGAGGCGATCGCTTGTCCGTCCTTAATTACTGTCCAAAAAAATCGCTGTACGGGTTCTGGCAAGCCTTCAATCTCTGTTTGGTCATAGATTTTGGGCTTAATTGTCCGTTGTCCATTGATTAATTTTGCTCGTAATTTATCAGTATCTGACTGCCACCGATATTTGCCGTAAATAGTTGCAATTCCCAAGCTGACAGCGATTAAAATACCAATAATTCCAATCCACTTAATCCACATGATACTTACCTATGTTTGTTGATTTAGAATTTGATAGATTGTGATGATTGTAGCGAAACTATTCCGATCGTTCCTGCGACGAGTAATCCGAAATCTTCTGCAATCCCGAAACTCAAAACGAATAATCAGCATTTATGCCGCCCTACTCACTCAGTCGCTATTTGAGGTTTTTCTCTACCAAATTGCCACAGCAAGATCGCACCTAAGCCGAAGAGATTGACTAGGGAAACTACTAACCCTCCGAAAAACGGAATGAGTGTCAGAACAGTCACGATCGCCAAACCCACCAAAAACTGCTGCTGCAAAGATCGATCGCCCTTACCAACCACACGTTGACCCACAAACAGCGCCACACCTAACGATCCGACTAAAGACGCGATCACCGCCGTCAGACTCAGGAGTGGAATCAGTGGAATCCCAATCAGCGTAATCGCTAGAAACACCGTGGCAAAAACAAAGGAAACAGTCGCCCCGATGCCCCATAGAGCAGTCAAACCGGGGCGTTGATGTAATTGTGTCGCCAAATTCGGCAGGAATTGTGGGCTGCTATGCAAAATAAGTAGTCCGAGAATAGCTGCTACTACGGCGGAACAAGTTCTAAAAAGGGCACTGAAGAAATACTGACCGAAGAAGCTACTTCTGCCGCGATTAGAGCCGTACATCATGCCATGTCGATCGCTAAATGTAGCGCGTTCACCAGTAATAATCGCACCCGGTTCCTGCACGATTTTGCCGCCAAAAGAGTAAGCATCACCCTCTACCCGCGCTCCTTTTTTCAGGATGACATCCCCGCCAAAAGCCATAGCAGTATCCAAAACTCTGGCATTAGAAGAAACAGTAACGCTTCCCCCAAAAGCATGGGCATTTTCGACAACTTGATTCTCTGCTACGGTGATGTTTCCACCAAAGCGAATCAGGTTAGTATTGTTGATATTGATATCAGTCTGCGCCAAGGCATTGCCTGCAAATATTAAGCAAATTGTCGCTAGGAAAGCTAAAATTAATTCTTGCCATTTCATCAAGTTTATCCTCATCAATAAAAAGAATCTGGACTATATTTTATGATATTCAACAAAGGTGAGGAAACTGTGAAGAAAGCTTAGGCAGAATAGCAATAATTTTTTTTTTTTTGCAGATTATGCTAGCTTACTCTTTAAAATTGGCGAAGGTACTGTTCTTAAGGAATAGGTTTTATGAAAGCAGGGTTTAATTTATATAATTCTGAGCAATTCAACGGTTTAAATCTCGTCGTGATAAAGCTTGAATCTCTGTTCGCAGTGCGCTAATTTCTGTTTGTAGGGCTTGAATTGTGGTTTGTGCTTGGGTTGATTTTCCCTGAGCAATCACGATCGCAAGTGGTGTCTTTTCTAGTGTCATGGGAACTGATATCAGCTATCACATAGATGGTTCCACAGGCGGGTGTATTGTGGTGCTGCAAACGCTGTTGTTTGTGTTGGCGATGATTTGCTCCAAAACATGGTTTGTTGGTTAGAGTTCGGAATTCAGGGGCGATCGGTGAATAGAGTAGGAGTCGATCGTATGATATCCGGTAGCATCGTCATTACCACACGTATCTAGTATGTGCTAGGGAGTGCGGCACACGTTATTTTGAACTGGCGTTGCACATTTCCAATATGATTTGTCTGGTTTTGTGGGATGCGTGTCTCGTCTGTCGCTTGGGCTAGAGGCGCAAGATATCCAATGCCATTCACTACAACGGAGGGGATCTCTCTCTGGGTTCACAAGAGCATAGCGAGAGCGTGGAAGCCCCCATCTTTCAAGTGGGAGATGAAAAAATTGCCATGCTGCTGGTTAGATATGGGACAGTTTCTATGTAACGCCTTAGCCACTTATAAAGCGGTATGGTAAATTCATTGGCATTTTTCCTGATGGGAGCAATGCGTACTCGAATACACAAAAAAGCAAAAGTTATTTTAGAGGTAATTGCCATATGCCCGTGATGAATAATGCTCATGCTCTGGTTGTTGGTATCGCAAACTACCACAAAATCAATAAGCTTCCAGAAAGTGTTTTGAATGATGCTAAAGATATTTATAATTTGCTGATTAGCCCAGGGCACTGTGGTTATTTGCCTGAAAATGTGCAGTTGTTGCTAGATGATAAAGCAACCAAGGAAAACTTACATCAGGCATTGACTAATTTGGCTCAGGATTGCAACCAAGACTCTACCATTTTCATATATATATCTAGTCATGGTGGGCAGATAGAATCTGGTGAACATATGGGCGAGTATTTGTTGCCAGTACAAATAGACTATACCTCAGAAGAATCATTCGTTGAAACAGCAATTTCTGGCACTCAGTTTACCAAAGCTTTACAGGCGATTCCGGCTAAGAAAAAAGTAGTAATTTTTGACTGTTGTCATGCTGGTGGTATTAGTCAACTTAAAGACGCCAATGCACCTGTTATCAAAGCTGGTTTACCGGAAAGCTATTATAATGTCCTCAAACAAGGACAAGGTACAGTTATTTTAGCATCTTCACGTAGCACTGAAAAATCCTATATCCTCCCTGGTGCAGCTAATAGTCTGTTTACTCAACACTTGCTTGATGGTTTTAGAGGGGGAGCTATTGGCGCAGGTGGTGTAATCCGTATTTTTGACGTTTTTAATTATATGCAACCCAAGGTGACTAGAGATTGCAGCAGTCAGCATCCTGTCCTTATCGCTGAGGTTGAAGAAAACTTCCCCGTGGCACTTTACTTGGGAGGCAAGGTACCAGCACCACTTTCCACGGTATCACCCAACGATGCTTACGAGTATGATGTATTCATCAGCTATCATAGTCAGACACCAGATAAAACCTGGGTTCGTAAGGGTTTGTTACCATATTTAGAATCACAGGGATTACGGGTTTGCATTGATTCTCGCTTCCCGTTAGGTGTACCTATGATTACTAATATTGAACGCGCTATTGAGAAAAGTCGCTATACACTTGTGGTTTTGTCTCCTGCTTACTTAAGCAGCAGTTACGCCGAGTTTGAGAATTTGATCTCTCAGCACTTAGGACTAGAAGAGAGCAAGTATCGTTTAATAGCAGTTAGGCGAGAGCCATGCTTACCAAGACTAGGGCTACGCGCTCTCACCTTGCTGGACATGACTGATGAAGATGAGTTTAAAACTGAGGTAGAGCGATTAGTTTATCAACTGCACCAGCCAGTATCCAGAAGAAATGATTGATGTAGGTAAGTAAGCCTACCTAAAAAACAGAATACCAGATCCCCGACAACTTCGGCGAAGTCGGGGATTTAAAAGAAGAGCATTTTATAGCGTGTGTAAATAACAATACTCCAGATTATATACATGATAAAAACGACAAAATATCACCTGTTTATCTCCTATGCTAATGCTGACAGTGATTGGGTAAAAGGATACTTACTGGAAAAGTTAAAACAGGCTAATATACACTACCACTCGGAAGAAACATTTGGTCTTGGAAAACCGAAGATAGAAGAATTTGAAAATGCTATTAAGCACAGCGATCGCACTTTACTCGTAATTTCCCGTGCTTACTTAGCAGACTTAGAAAATGGTTATAACAGGTTCTTCAACTTGATGGATCAAGATCATGGGGTGCAAACTAGAACTTCGCGAATTATTCCCCTAATCTTAGAACAAGTTACGCTGCCACTCAGACTTAATTTTCTGACACCACTACTTGCGACCAATGTACAAGAGCGGCAGGAAGCTATTGAAAAGCTTCTTCGCGAATTATTGCAACAGGAACCTTCGTCTGATACCCCAGCGAAGCCACCTTGTCCGTATCCTGGGATTAGACCTTTCGACGAGGGCAATAGCCATCTGTTCTTTGGACGTGACCAACTAATCGAAGAATTAATTCAAAGCCTACGGAGTTATCAGTTTATAGCAGCTATTGGAGCCTCTGGTAGTGGGAAATCCTCACTGATTTTTGCAGGCTTAATCCCAAAACTTAAAAAGAGCGGTCTTTTCGGTAAAGGTGAATGGCTGGTTTGTAAAGTACGCCCTAGTAATGTACCATTACAAATTTTGGGAACGGCTTTAAATACAGACTTAGCTGAACTTGATGGGGTCGTAGATCAGATGTTAAAAACCCAACCCAAAGCAGAACACCTTTTGTTAGTTATAGACCAATTTGAGGAATTATTTACCCTTGAGTCAAAAGATGATATATTACATTTTCAGAAAGGATTGCTGGGTTTAGTTAAAATTCCTAAATGCTATGTGATTATAACTATTCGAGCTGATTTTTATGGCAATTTGATGGCATCACCACTATGGGAAATAGCTGAAAATCATTTATTAAATATCAAGCCTCTGGATGAAAAAGGGCTGCGACAAGCAATTACCGAGCCAGCGAAAAAATCTAAACCTATGGTGTTTGTAGAGCCAGAATTATTGGAGTGCTTTGTATCAGAAGCAGCAGGAGAACCTGGGATTATGCCATTTGTTCAGGAAACTTTGGTGCAGTTATGGGAGAAACAGAAACAGTCATATTTGACATTAGAAGATTATAAAAGTTTAGATTTTCCTGACAATGATAACACTACTAAAGTTAAAGGCTTACAGGCAGCAATTTCTTATCATGCCAAAGCAACATTTAATCAACTGAGTCAATCAGAACAAGTAATTGCTCGTCGCATCTTTGTGCGCCTAGTGCAGTTTGGTGAGGGACGAATTGATACGCGGCGTCAACAGCCTGTTGATGCTTTACGAAATGCTAGTGAGAATTTTTCTGAATTTGAAAATACGTTACAGCACTTAGTAAAGCATCGTTTGCTTACTCTCACTGGCGAGAAGGAAGTGGCTACTGAAAGTGACCAGGAGAAAAGGGACAATAGAAAAGTGGATATTGCCCACGATGCATTAATTAACGGCTGGCCAACCCTTAAACGGTGGGTAGACAAGCAGCGCCAAGCAGAGGAAGAACGCCGACGTTTGGAGTCTAAAGCAGCAGAATGGATACGCCTTAAGCGTAGAGCTGGTTTATTGGATGCAGAAGAACTTTTGGAAGCTAAAAAGTGGCAATCTAGTAGCGATGCTGCTGAGCTAGGTTGGAGTGAAGACTTACAGAAATTCATCAATGTTAGTGACTTAGCTATTCAAAAAGCAGAAAAACAAAAGCAAACAACCAGACAGCGTATTTTTGGAGGACTAATAACAGTAGTATTAATCGTTTCTGGGTTTGGTGTATCAGCAGAATATCAACGAGGACAAGCAGAATTTCAACGAGGGCAAGCAGAATATAGAGAAAAAACTACTAAATCGCTTCAGTTAGCCACTGCTTCTGAAGCAAACTTAAATGTAGATACTACCCGCAGCGTTTTACTAGCGATACAAGCCAATATAATTCAGGAAACACCTCAAGCTGCTCAGGCTTTATGGAAGGCTTTTCAGCAAAATCACGAGCAATTACAACTAAAGCATGATGGCAAAGTTCTTTATGCTGAATTTAATCCTATAAATTCAAAACAAGTGCTAACGGTTAGCGATGATAGCACCGCAAAAATCTGGAATTTGGACAAGCCTAGTCAGAATCCTATAGTGTTAAAAGGACATACCAAGAGTGTTACTTATGGTAACTTTGATGCAAAAAATCCTCAACGAGTATTAACAGTCAGTAACGATGGTACTGCCCGCATTTGGGATATTAATAATGTTAAAAAACCGATAGTCCTTATTAGCGATAGCACGCAACCTATCAGCTACGGCCGGATTAATCCCAACAATTCTAATCAAGTCTTAACAGTTAGCCAACGTGCCGCTAAATTATGGGATATCAGTAATCCTCAAGCTCCTAAAATGTTAAACAGCTTACAAGGAAGTGAAGGGGAAGTTTGGACTGTTATCTCTGACTCTAAAAATTTTAATCGGGTCATAATCAGCAATAACGATATAACAAGGACATGGGATTCAAGTAAATCTGATAAACCTGTAATTTTAACAGGCGATCAAGCAACTATTTGGCAGGATATTTTTGAGCATAAAAATTCTAGTTTTTATGGTGCTGTCAATCCAGTAGACTCGAATCAGGTCTTAAAAATTAGTGCAGATGGGAAAGTAAAAATATGGGATATTAAAAAATCTAGTGCTATCTCCACTCTTTACGGTCATACAGCACCAATTAGATGGGCAAGCTTTGATCCTAAAAACCCCAAGCGAATCTTAACAGCTAGTGAAGATAAAACAGCACGGATCTGGGATATTAGTGATAAATCATCTATAATGATATCTAATCGAAAAGGTAAGCAAGGCTCTAGCATTGTATCTGCGTCTTTCCGTCCCGACGCACCAAATATATTATTAACTGTCGCTAGAGACGGTACTCTCACTAACTGGAATATTAACAACCTCAAAAAGAACCAAATATTACCAAAAAAACTTGATTCTATGGAGGATGCTCGGATTGACCCCAATAATCTAAATCGCATTGCAACTGTTAACAGAGATGGTATTGCAAAATTAACAACAGATAAATCTGTAATTCCATTAATAGCTAATGGCAGAGTAGAAAGTATTACTTTTGATCCAAATAATTCCAATCGTATACTAACAGTAAGCAATATTACATCAATAGCAACAGTTTGGGATGTGAGTAGCAACCCTCCTAGAAAGTTGCAAGAGCTAAAAGCACCACCCAGCAGTCCGATGAACCAAGGCGAATTTGACCCCAAGGACTCAAATCGTGTAGCAACAGTTGGCGGTGATAGAATAGTCAGAATCTGGAATCTTAAGCGACATAATAAACCAGAAAAGGAATTGACTGTAAGCCAAGACCAATTATGGCACGTCAGCTTTGACCCAAAAGATTCTAACCGTATTTTAACAATGGGAAGTGATCCAGTAGTGCGTGTCTGGGATATTGCCAGGGATAAAGTAATAACGGAATTAGCTGGACACAAAGGTGTAGTAAGATACGGTAGCTTTGACCCTAAAAATTCTAATCGAGTGCTAACTGTTGGTGACGATGGTACTGCTCGTGTATGGGACTTAAGAAATCCAGATAATCCATTAATTCTCAAGGGAGATAATCAAAAGATATTTTATGGTAGTTTTGATCCCAATAATTCTAATCGAGTGATAACAGTAGATAGCGAAGGAGTAACAAGAATTTTTAAGATAGGTGGCAAGGAATTATTATCTCTTGCCTGGAAAAATGCTAGTCGTTGCTTTAATGAAAAGGAAACAAAAGATTATGACTTGAACAACCAAGATTTTTGGAGCCGATTGTCTGCATATCTTAACAATAAGCAATCAATATCTACTCAAAATCAGCGTCCACATTGTAAGTAACTAATTCTGGAGATTAAACATGAAAAACAAACTTGTCATCACTTTGCTGTTATTGTCCACCAGTCTGTCAGTTGCGCTGACAGGATGTAATCCGAGTAGTAACTCTCAAAACAACAGCTCTCAAAACAACAGCTCTCAAAATAATAGCTCTCCAATAAAAGCACCTGAATGGAATGAAGTAAAAGTAATAATGAAAAAACCAGTAATCAGCGTGGAGGATTTACAGAAAATTAGTAGATACGATTCTTATCAAAGCAGTGAAAATGAAATTGACGAAATAATAGATATTTATAATTCCAGTAAAAATCCAAAAATTAGGATGAAGCTACTAAATATACTGGATCGCAATTTATCTTACAATTTATCTAATCTCAAACAAAGTAATAATTTTTCAAAACTCTTAACTTTATATCAAAATATTGTTAAAAGTAATGATAAAGCTCTAGCTCCCATAGCTTTAAAGGGACTTGTATTTGTAGAAGGAGATTCTCAAAGTCCAAAATGGCAAGATTGGTCTTGGTCAAAAGAACTTATTATTTTACTAGAAGAAGCTGTCAATAAAAAACTTTATAATTTATCTGCGTTGGGATATTATGAGCAATTAGCTTTAGCTAATAAATACCCAAATTCACTTTTTACCAAAGGTTGTAAAGAATACGTGAAATTTTCTGGGGGTAAATATTTTGGTGGTGGTGATGAAGATGCAGATGCAGATGCAGATGCAGGTACAGTTTTTAGACAGCCATTTATTCCTGGCAAAGAAATAGCTCATTTGAAAGAGTTTGTAAAAAAATATCCTGGACACCCTGGTTCAAATGATTCACTATATCGTTTGGCGCGTGCTTATGAGGTACAAGGAGATTATGGAAATGCAATAGTATATTATTACGACTCATCTAAAGCGCCTGATGGTCTTTTGATATCTGAGGCAAAAGAAAGAATTCTTCTGATTATGGATTTATTGATGTCTAGCGAATTACTAGCTAAATTTCTCACTAACCACCCTAATCATCCTCTAACTGGATATATTAAATATAGTAGAGCAGTTCATTTAATACGGGAATATGAATATTCACTTGCTGAATCTGAACTTGAGGATTTTCTAAAAAATTACCAAGATGGTAAATATCCACTTCAAGCAGACTTTTTTAATGAAGAAGCATATGTTGGATCGACTTTTTTGACTAAGGTAAAAGAGCAATTAGACCAAGTAAAAAAATTGGCTAAAATTCGCAATCAACAACCTAGTGATAAAAATTTGTATGAGGAAGCTAAGTTATGGATTGATGAGCATCAAATAGATGATGGATTTACTGCATATAATTATGTTCCTCCAAAATGGGAAGGTATTATCACTTATAATGCAAAAACAGTAACTGCTGACTTTATAAAGAAAACCAACGAGAATTATAAATCGCAAATTAATTACTTGAGAAGTATAGAGTTATTTGAACAGCTCATTAAACAGTATCCCAAGTCTGAGCTTGTTGAAAAAGCTAAATATTCTATTGCTCTGAACTACTACTATTTGTGGGGACGTGAATATCCGACATTTTTAGAAAATACAATTTCTTCGGAAAATCTTGCAGTTAATAGCTTTGAAGAATTTGTTACAGAATTTCCCAAGAGTTCTATGGCAGATGATGCCTTGTATACAATTGCGTATATCAGGATTAGAAATGAAAGTAATGATTCACAAAAAGCTGCTGAGGAAGCACTGCAAAAGTTATTAAATAATTATCCCAATTCAAAGATCAAAAAACAGGCTGAAGAATTGATTAAACAAATAGTTTACAAGCCTTAGCTGATTTAATCTCACTTGCCTAACCCTCTGCCACTTTGCGGCCTGCTAACAGAACTTGGGGCTCAGCAATCAAGAATGAGGACACGGCAATGCCGTTTCCCTACAATTAATCTGGGTAGGGACTAAGGCACTGCCGTCTCCTCCATTTCTATCTTTCTGCCTTCATCAACAAGATTATTAGAAATCAAAACAGGTAGAGCTTCAGAAGCTTTCAAAGACCAGGTGTTATCCGCAGTCAAATCCAAAATAGTCTGGTGATAGTTACTCAAACTTTCTCGATGTCCAATGCTCAAAAATGTCATACCAGAGGCTTCTAACAGTTGGTATAAATGCTTTTCATTACTAGGATCGAGGGCGCTAGTAGCCTCATCTAAAATTGCGTAACTAGGTTTATTGAGCAGCAGACGTGCGAAAATTAGGCGCTGTTGTTCTCCCAAAGATAGAACCTGCGCCCAGTTTTGTTCAGTGTTAAATCCTTCATGCGTTTGCTCTAAGTTGGGTAAATTTACCTGGATCAAAATTTGCCTCAACTGCGAATCTTCAACTTCCGAATTCATATTTGGATACAGCATTTGATCGCGTAACGTCCCTAAAATCATGTAAGGCCGCTGCGACAAAAACAACATTTGATCCAGGGTAGGTCGCGAAATTGTGCCACTTCCTGCATCCCACAGTCCAACGATCGCCCTTAGCAAAGAACTTTTCCCGCACCCGCTAGGCCCTCTCACCAGCAAACCCTCGCCAGTAGACAGTTTCACAGATAAATCCTCAACCAAAGTCCGTTGACGGTTAGGTATTTGGAGGGTCATGTTTTCGATCGCCAGTCGATCGGCAATTTCAGTTTTGATACTTGTTTTCTCAACGCCCTCAGACTCCTGAGAAGTTAAGCGATCGGTTTCCAAACACTCTAAAAAGGTGTATAAACGCTCGACACCCGCGCCAAAAGTAGCGAGGGATTGAAAGCGCGCCACAATTAGATTGAGCGAGAAAAAGACTCGAATGAAAGCTCCTTGCGCCTCGGTAACTTTACCAACTTCTAAGTCACCCGCAAAAATGCCGGGCGCGACTACAATTGCAGGCAGAATGAACGGAATAAATTCATAGGCGTTAGTCAGGATATTCAGATTCAATTCCCAAAAAATTAACCGCTTGAAGTTATCAAATGCTTCGGCAAATCTGCCTTTGACTTGAGCTGACTCACGCGGTTCTCCCTGATAAAAGGCGATCGCCTCCGCATTTTCTCGCACCCGCACTAAACTAAACCGAAAATCAGCCTCTTTTTTAAGCTGCCCAAAATTGAGTCGCATCAAGGGCTTCCCAAATACCCCAACAGTCGCCAAGGTGCCAACCAGCGCGTAGAGCACCAAAAACAAGATTAATGGCTTAGAAATGCCCCAGAGTACCCCACTAAATGCCGCCACCGCTAACAAAGAATCAACAACTACTAGCAGTAGTTTTAACGATTCTTGGGTAAAACTTTTGACATCTTCAGCAATCCGCTGATCCGGGTTATCAATGTCAGCATCGGCATGATTTAGATGATAAAATGCCCGATTCTGGAAATAGCGATCGACAAAATAGTTAGTCAGCCATCGCCGCCACTCCAAGCCCAGGCGATCGCGCAAATAATCATAGCCTGCATATAATGGTGCATAAATAACTAATGTCCCGGCAAAAATTAGAATTGTTTGCCAAAATCTAGCTTCATCGTGAGCAGACAATGCCGAAATTAGCTCGCCTCGCTTGTTGTTGAGCAGCACGCTCAGTCCCGTGTAGCCAAAGGATAACAGGATGACTAATAGCAATAAGCCGCGCGCCCGCCATTTTTCGTCGCTTGACCAGTATGATTTGGCGATCGACCAGAACTGTTTGAGTATAGTTAGATTAAATCGTTGCATTACTTTTTTCATACAAAATTGCTCACCTATTTAATATAATAGGAAAACAGGATTGAAAGCGCAAAACTTCCAAATCTTGGCTTTGAAAAATAGCAGGTGTGTCAAACTGTGTCCAGGAAAGATGGCAGCGCGATCGGCAAGGAGTAGTAGCGGAACATCGCCCCTCGTTCCATAAATTGCTCCATCACTAGCAATCTTTACTGATTACTTTCAAGTATTGCCTTCGTCTACAAAAGTCCTTGAATATTCGTGCCGCGATCGCTGCTAGCTGTTAAGTAGATGGGTTCACCCTTGGAGTTAAAGGATACCCTCGCATCTTTGACATTAAAACCTTGCTGTGGTATAATACACACGAATAGAGCAAGATAGTGATTAGAATGCGGATAAATTATCAAACTAGGATAAATTTACTGGGTTTGAGCGATCGCCTAAAAATCACGACTCACAAGAATAGCGATAGCCTACAGCAAACCCTTTAACAGATAGATAATTGAGGCGATCGCCTAGAACTCACGACTCACAGGAATAGCGATCGCTCACCGCAAACCCTTTAGCAGATAGATAATTGAGGCAATCGCCTAGAACTCACGACTCACAGGAATAGCGATCGCATACAGCAAAACCTCTAGCAGATAGATAATTGAGGCGATCGTCCTTCATCGGAGAAAGCGATCGCAGTAACTTGACAGTTAGCCAAAAACACAGTTATAATGCCCCTAAAAGATCGGCGATCGCACTAAACTGCTATTTGGAGTAATTTTATTAAGCCGACCCAAAAGAGCGGTGATCTCGCTTCATCAAAAAAAGTGGGCATAGCAACCCATAATAATCGCACTTAACCCAAGCCGCTAGTTGTCGCGCACTCATTGATCTCATAATTAACAAGGAAGAATAAATATGATTACAAATAGCCATTTAATTTCAGGTGAAACATTTATTTCTCAAAATAGACCAGATACAACTCACAACTTTCCGCCAGATGATGAAATTAACGAAAAATACAAAAAGGGAGAGATAAGAATTGTAACAGAACAAGCTCGTTATCCACTTGATAGTATAAAAGCTATGCTTGACAGTGCAAAATATATCCTCAATCCTGAATACCAACGTAGAAAAAGGTGGGACAATGCTCGAAAATCTCGTTTGATAGAATCATTCATAATGAATGTACCAATTCCACCTATCTTTCTGTATGAAATAGAATACTCTATTTATGAAGTAATGGACGGACAACAAAGACTGACAGCTATATATGATTTTTATAAAGGAAAATTTGATCTAGAAGGATTAGAGTATTGGCAGGAACTTAATGGGCGAAATTATCAAAATTTACCTGAGCAAGTTAGAAGAGGTATAGATAGACGATATTTGTCTTCTATTATTTTATTGCAAGAAACAGCTAAAAGTAAAGAAGAAGCTGAATATCTCAAACAGATAGTTTTTGAAAGATTGAATAGTGGAGGAGAGAAGCTAACTGCACAAGAAACAAGAAATGCTTTACAAAATGGTAAATTCAACCAATTATGTATAAAACTTTCTCAAAATGAATATTTTCGTAAAATGTGGAATTTACCTTTAGAAAGTCAAGGAGAAAAAAAATTACTTGAAAGTGAGTCTTATCGCAAAATGGAGGATGTTGAATTAGTTTTGCGGTTCTTTGCTTATCGTCATATAGATAAGTTAAAATCCCCAGTAGATAAATTTTTAGATGAGTATTTAAAACAAGCAAATAGTTATCCTGATGAAACAATGAATAAACTTGAAAATATTTTTAATGAGACTATTTACTTAATTTATCAAATATTAGGAAATTCAGCTTTCATCCCTCCATATGAAGGGCGTAACAGAAAAACGCCATTAAAAACTATTTATGATCCAATAATGCAGGTATTTGCAAATAATATTTCTCACAAAGAAATTTTTCTTAAACACAAAGGGACTATAGAGAAGAGTTTATATTCCGGTAGAAAATCACCATTTATACAACAGGAAAAAAGTAAACATCTTTTTGATGGTAGCTATAATAACAAAAAAGATGTAGAAGCACGCATTCAGTATTTTCAAAAATTTCTACAAACCTATATTAAATAAACTTTAGTAGAAATTATGAATATACAATCATTGGAAAACTTCAAAAGAGAATTAAATCAAATTAAAGAATATTTAAAACACATTCAATATGTAAATGATTTAACAGCTTATGCCATTATAGACACTGACAATGGACAAATCAAGGAATTACTTAATAGACTAAAAGAGCATGATAGGGGTTTTAGAACAGATAAACGAATATTTGAATATAAAGCTTCTATTATTTCACTTTATGGACTGCTAGAAAAATATGTAGAAATCTGGATTAAAGAATATCTTGATTCCCTCTCTAAAGTAGTACCTGAATATAATCAAGTGGATGAAAAGATTAGAATTAATCATTTTGAACTGTCTTTAAAATTGATAAATACTATTGCAACCAGAGAAAGTGCTAAATATCAGCATCTTACAAAAGAGGAGGTATTAAAGAAGTTAAATGAATGTATTGTTAATCCTAGCAACTATCAAATTAACACAGAAGCGTTTGTTCTTTTATCAGGTAATTTAAAACATAATAAAATTGTAGAAATATTCAATAAGTTAAGTTTAGATTTAAACGATGAATTACTGAAGAATGAAGAACTTAATAATGAGATCGGTTTAACACCAGAAAGAATTTCCACAATAGGAAAAGATATTTTGTACAATAAAATCAATGATTTAGTTGAAAGACGAAACCAAATTGCTCACGGTTCAGAAAACGTAGAGGATATCAAAAGCATATCTGAATTAGAACCTTATATTCAATTTTTAGAAAAATATTGTCAAGCTATTTTTCAAGCATTATTTGAACAATTTATCAAACAAGAATCAATACATACTTTTCAAAAAATAGAAAAGGTGATTAAAATTTTTAATGATAAAATATTAGCATTTGAGATTGAAAATTATACGATAAAAGTTAAAGATATGCTAATTATTGAAACTAAAGAAGGAAGATTTTATAAAAAACCTATTTTGACCATTCGATTAGATGATCAATCATATCCAGAACTGGCAGTTATAGAAAAAACAAATATTGGTATTAGCGTTGAGCCTAAAATAAAGCCTAACCAAACATTTTACATAATCAAAAAATAGTGCGATCGCTCTTAGTTGAGATTGATCCTACAGGAATAATGGCGATCCTCATATTACCTTAAGCTAATTGGCGATCGCGTTGTCTCAGGCACAGTGCGATCGCCATCGCTGTAGGTGCGTTACTCAACGCGCCTTTTTACTTTTAAACATGATGAATTTGTAATTATCTGATTTTTGGGATGTTCATTAATGTGATCGCTGCTCTTGTCGGTTAAGTGGGATCGCAGATTGATTAAGCTTGACCGATCGCCTTCACCGCAGCAAGATACCGCTCCTTCACATTTTTGTAGTCCAACTCCTCCGCAATTCCTTCGACACTACCACGTTCAATCATATCTGCATGACGCTGTAGTGTGGTTCGGTCTGGTATTCTGTGAGTAAAGGGCGCGATCGCTGATCTTGTAGGTTAAGTGCGATCGCCCAAAACTCACGACTCACAGGAATGGCGATCGCTTTAGGGTGAGTTAATGAAATGTAACGCTCCTTATTTTTGTTTGAACGAAAGCATTCTGTTCAAAAATGTAGGGAGTGAGAGATTTTCCAAGCACATCAAGGTAAAAACTTCGCTACACAATCGATCGCACTACTCCACCCTCAACTCGTAGGGCAGCCCCATTAATCGCAGAAGCTAAGGGACTGGCAACAAACGCAACTAACGCAGCAACTTCAGACGTTGAAGCAAATCGCTGAATTAGGGAAGATGGACGCATCTTAGTAAAAAACTCTTTCTCAACTTGTTCGATCGAAATATTTTGATCCTTCGATAATCCCTGGATAAAGTCTTCCACCCCTTCAGAGCGAGTTGGCCCCGGCAATACCGTGTTTACAGTTACATGACTGCCCACGGTTGTTTCCGCCAAACCGCGACTCAACGCCAATTGTGCAGTTTTAGTCACGCCATAATGAATCATTTCGGCGGGAATATTCAAAGCAGATTCACTAGAGATGAAAATAATCCGTCCCCAATCTTGCTTCAGCATCAGCGGCAAATAATGGCGCGAGAGCCGCACACCGCTCATCACATTCACTTCCAGAATGTTCATCCACTCTTCATCGGAGATATCTTCAAAGGCCTTGGAGCCATAAATTCCTAAGTTATTCACCAAAATATTGACTTCTGGTACTTTTTGAAGTAGCAATTCAACTCCGGCTGGCGTTCCCAAATCGGCAGCAATTCCTTGAAGTTTGGCATTCGGCACACTTTGCTGAATGCGATCGATCGCATTATTTACGCGATCTTGCGTTCTGCCATTGACAATGACCGTCGCTCCTTCTTCGGCAAGTGTGGTAACAATTGCCAGTCCAATTCCACCCGTTGAACCACTAACCAATGCAACTTTGCCTGATAGTTGGAGATCCATATTTTTTTAAACCAAATAACGTCAAACAATTCTCTACAACTTGGGTTAAATTAATCGATCGCACCCTAATCCAACTTTACCACCATTTTGCCAATCATATTAAACAGATTATTCGGGCCTGGCTGCGGCTTGTTGTAACCAGAGATGCTGCCACAAGCGATAATTCGGCCGTGCACGCGCAAGGCTGAAAGCGCCGCTTCAAGGGTTTCGCCTCCTACATTATCGAAATAAACATCAATTCCGTCCGGTGCCGCTTGGTTCAATTGTTCGAGGACTGGGCCAGAATTGTAATTGAAAGCGCGATCGAATCCGCATTCTTCTAGCAGAAACTTGACTTTTTCCGCTGAACCTGCTGAGCCGATAACCTGACATCCGCGCAATTTTGCCAGTTGTCCCGCCACACTTCCCACCGCGCCCGCAGCACCCGAAATAAAAATCACATCGCCTGCTTTAACATCTACCAAATTCAATCCAGCCCAAGCCGTCATCCCCGTCATACCGATCGCACCGAGATAAACCGATAGCGGTTGAATTTCGCTGCTGACAGGATGCAACTCTTTGGGCGCTGCGGTGAAGTATTCCCGCCAGCCAAAGTTGGAAGTGACGGCATCACCAGGCTTGAATTCTGGGGCACGCGATTCGATGACTTCGCCGACTGCGCCGCCTTGTAGAACTTTACCTAACTCGAAGGACGGAACATAGGATTTGCTCTCGTTCATGCGTCCGCGCATATACGGATCGACTGATATATAGCGATTGCGAACGAGCACTTGTCCGTCTTGAAGTGGCTTTATTTCGGTTTGGGCGATCGCAAAATTAGCTGCGGTTGGCATCCCGTTGGGGCGGGAGACTAGGTGAATTTCGCGGCTCATGATATCTGTCATAATTTGCTCCTAACCTGTAAAAGTTGACTGTTTGGGTAAGTCCTGTTGAACTCAGAATTATCCAACCAGCTCAACTAACTTGTAATTCGATCAATGTTTGTGTCCCAGCAGCGTCACTAATCCGAAGCGCTACCATCACACCGAGTGAGTTTTGTCCCGTTAAAACTTCAGTTGGTGAATCGATCGTGTGAGCGTAAGTCACCTCATCTTTACCAACTTCAATCACCAAATCATCTCCTTTTCCAGGGCGATCGTAAACCATCGCATGAAGCGGTGAATTCTTAATCAGTTCTGCATCACCGACTTCTGAACCGATGATTTCGATCGAAATACGCCGTCCGCGATTGCCATCGGTAAACTGATCGAAAAATTCACCCCATCGCTCGCGGGGCACAGATTTGTTGATTTCAATCTTGTTGGTCATTTCCATTTTATTCACCATCATGATTCCTGTAAAAGAGTAGTAAAAAGCAATTGAGCATGAGAGGGCTGTTTTATTCTCAGGAAAACGAGGTTTTTGTAGGGTCGTGCCCCCGTGCCGACCCTCTCATCAACCTGACGGACTCTTGGGAGTGGAATACTCCCCTATTGTTGTTAGTTGAAAGCCTTAGACTGCGATCGACATACTCATTTCCTGACTAATTCTGTCTAGCATTTGCTTCGCCTGACTGACATCGTGATTGCTACCTGTCACCAGGATAATAAACTCGCCTGCTTGGATTTGAGTGTCATACTTCACCACCTCATGCTTCGGGATTCCTAAGCCTCCCAAGGCACCAGCCAATCCTCCTACAGCAGCGGTACCAACGCCACCAACAACCGTTCCTTCCAACCAACCCGCCAACACCCCCGCAATGGGGCCAGCAACGACTATAGGAGCCATTCCCGGAATAAACAGCACTCCAGCCCCGGCTAAAATGCCAAATAAACCTCCGACGAAGCTACCCCAATAACCACCACCTGCGGCTCCAGCTTTGGCTGTATCTTTCCAGGTGAGAAATCCGCGCACGTGTTCAGTAGTCTGGTAATCTTTGCCAATTATCGAGAGCTTTTGCATATCGAAGCCTTTTTTTTGCAGATCCAATACAACTCTTTCAGCTTCTGAATGGGAGGGGAAATGACCAACAATTGTATGTGTGTATGACATGAGTTTGTTTCCTTTGTTATTTGTCCGCATGACGGACAAAATTTTTGATTTTTGATTTGCTTTTTATCTTTTAACGTTCGATTTCACCTCGTCGAGTTTCGATTGAATCTCAGCTTTGGTTTCTTTCGCCGTTCACTGAAACTTTAACAAGAATTTCCCAATATAATCTCTACCTTTTGATTGAATATTCACACAAATTTTCAAGCCTAATCTATACCTTTTGAATATTTTAAGAGGATTTTATGACAAACAAAAACAGCGGAATAATTGCCATTATTCCGCTCATAAGCATCCATTCTAAATTAGGTCAAATTTGGCGCATTTGAAAAGCGAAAGTCAGGACACGGCAGTGCCGTGTCCCTACAATTAATCTGCGTAGGGAAACGGCACTGCCGTCTCCTCTTCCTACAATTAATCAGCGTAGGGACACGGCATTGCCGTCTCCTCTTCCTACAATTGCGTAGGGAAACGGCATTGCCGTCTCCTCCTTACTTAGTAGTTCCCGCAGCAGTTGTGGCATCTAATCTGGTGCAAATCGCTTTCAAGGTAGCTGCTTCGGCTTCTTCCATCGTCGCCATTGCGAATAAAATCGCTGTATTCGCATAGTCTTCAGCTTTATCGGCTCGATGTTCGAGTTTCTTGACTTCGCGACTCGTCTTCCATTCCTCGACGTTCGACTTCACCTCAGATTCTGTTTCCTCGAATTGAGTTTGGAGCTTTGCCCGATACCGATCAAATTCTTGTTTCTTAGCTTCTAGATTTGTCTTCATTCCGTCAAGTTTCGATTGCAGCTCAGCCTCAGTATTTTTCGTTGCAGATTGAACGCTTTCCTTCAGCAATTTTGCCCGATCTTCAATCGCTTCTAAATTGTCGTGGAGTTGTTTGGTGAAGTTGTCAATTGTCGTACTCATGGTGATTCCTCTAGTTGAGTTTATCGGACTTGTCGATAGTGTTATTCAATTGCCATTGGGCCACAAAAGTCTTTGTTGTTAGTGACCTCATCTACTGGTGAAAGACTGAAACAACTCTTTAATGATTTGATGCTGCTGAGTTATTATTTTCAATACTAGCTTTAAAATGTGAAGGAAATCTGAGGTTTTTGTAAAATAAATATATCGCTAATTTATCACTATAGAGATGTGTTTTGGCGCATCAGAACGGTTGTCAATTCCGGCTGCGCCGTCAGGTGACAAGCGAGGATACGGCAGTGCCGTTTCCCTACGCCAGATAATTGTAGGGAAACGGCACTGCCGTGTCCTGATTTCTCCCAAATACGGGCTGTGGATTGATTATTTGATACCTGATTTTTAAATTTTACACAAGCAACCTTTGCTGCTAGAACTAATGTTTTCCCGTCTCTGACTATGGCCTGACTTTTGTAGTTTGTTTCAACAGTTCAAACCAAAGCAAGCTAATCAATCCACCGCCCAAACAGATCGCTAGATCGATCGCACTTAGCAGAGAAAAGCTAAACAAATGACGCAAAAACGGGACATACAGCACCAACCCAAGGAACAGCAGTCCCCCCACCAAGCACCCACCACAGCGCAGGATTTGGGGATTTCAGTATTTTAAAGCTGAGGTGCGAGGTTGAACCGGGAGCTCAAAATTAGTCCTAAATTTGCCAAAATTAACGTCGTAAACGTTAACGCACGGGCATCAAATTCGCCTTGTCTGCGATATAGGGCGATCGCAAAAATCGCCAGCACGATCGCCAAAATTCCGCCCCCTTGCAACACAGCCAACGAGAGCGTTTTCTTGCCAAATAAAGGTTCTTTGGGGTTGCGGGGAGGGCGCTGCATCACCGTTGCTTCTGCGGGTTCGGCTTCTAAGACGATCGAGCAAGCTGGATCGATAATTAAATGTAAAAATGCCACGTGAACCGGAAGCAATACTAACGGCAACTTAAACAATACTGGAATCAAAGACATTCCGGCGATCGGGATATGAATCGCAATCAGATATGACATGGCTTTGCGGAGATTGTCAAAAATTCTGCGCCCCAGTTTGACTGCTTGGACGATCGACGAAAAATCATCATCTAATAACACTAAAGCCGCAGATTCACGAGCCACATCCGTGCCTCTCTCGCCCATCGCAATCCCGATTTGAGCAGCTTTGAGAGCAGGAGCATCATTCACTCCATCCCCTGTCATGGCAACGACTTCGCCTTTGGATTTTAGGGCATTAACTAACCGCAACTTGTGTTCGGGAACGGCTCGTGCAAAGATATTTGTACTTTGAATCCGCTGCTCTAATTCAGCATCGCTCATGCCATCTAATTCTGATCCGGTGACAATGGCTCCCATCTGCATCAATTCAACTTGACGGGCAATACTTTGAGCAGTTTCTGGATAATCACCGGTAATCATTACGACTCGAATTCCAGCGCTATAACATTCTTGAATCGCCGCCTTAACGGTTGGACGTACTGGATCGGACAGTCCCACTAATCCGATAAATTCAAACGGAAAGTCATGTTGTTTTTCCGGTAAACGATCGATATTCAGCGACGGGTGAGGTGGCAAAAATGGCGGCGGCGCACCAACAAGTGAGGCTTTGGCAACACCTAATACCCGCAATCCTTGACTTGCCATTTGACTAACTTGCGCTGCCATCATTTGCTGCTGTTGGGGCGTGAAATGGCAGAGATCCGCGATCGCCTCCGGTGCTCCTTTTGCCGCAACTTCATACAATTTGCGATTCGGCATAGCCGACGCTTCGCTAACGGCTGACTCCCAAACGTGAGACATTGCCAATAGATGCGGTGACAGCGGATATTCTCGCAACAGTTTCCAATCGCCGTGCAAATGTTCGGTATCCGCCAAATAGCGTGAAGCGAAGCTATCCCGAAGGGAATCGCCCAATTGCTTAAATGCTTTTTCCATTGGATCGAATGGATCTCTTTGGCTTGCCAGAATACAGAACTCAACTAATTGATGAACTGCTTCTGGGAGTGCTTCTGATGAATGTAATCCCAAATCGTAAGGCTGAGGGTTTTCTGCCTGGTTGTAGGCTAACAACTGCTGCACAGCCATCTGATTCTGAGTCAATGTCCCGGTTTTATCCACGCACAAAACAGTTGCGGAACCTACGGTTTCAACGGCCGAGGCGCGACGTGCTAAGACATGATTCTGAGAAATCCGCCAAGCTCCCAAGGCTAAGAAGATTGTCACAACTACCGGAAATTCATTCGGCAAAATTGCCATCGCTAAGGTAATGCCGGCGAGCACTCCTTTAAGCCAATCTCCTGTAGTGAATCCATAGATTACAACAATTGCCACACAAAGCGATAAAGCAATGCCAAACAAACGACTAACCAATCGATTCATTTCCTGTTGTAAAGGCGTCGTTTCTGGCTTGATTTTCTGCAAAGCCTTGCCAATCTTGCCCATTTCTGTTTGAGCGCCGATCGCCTTAACTTGAGCAATTCCCTGTCCCTGAACCACCAATGTGCCAGAATACACAAACGGCAATTCATCGCCTCCGGGACGCGCCATCTCCACGTTACCCACAGCGGTAACTTTGCGAACCGGTAGCGATTCCCCGGTTAATAACGACTCATCGGTTGAGAGATTTGAGCAAGATAGGACGATCGCATCCGCAGACACGCGATCGCCCTCCGCGAGCACCAAGAAATCGCCTCGAACCACTTCTCGCCCCGCAATCCGTTTTCGTTCCCCATCCCGAATCACCAAGGCGCGAGGGCTGGAAAGATCGCGCAGGGCTTCTAGGGCGTGTTCGGTTTTGCCTTCCTGGTAGAGACTAATTCCGGTGATAAAAAAGACGAAACCTAGCAAAATTAGGGCTTCTTGTAAGTCGCCTAAAATCCAATAAATGATACCACCGCCGACGAGTAAGAGAAAAATCGGATCTTGAATGGTGTTCCAGGCGATCGATAACAGATTGCGCGACTCAGCCGAGGGGAGTTCGTTGTAGCCGTCGTCTTTGAGTCTGGCGATCGCATTTAGCTCAGATAAGCCGATCGCAGTATTGGGATCGAAAGTCGCAACCATATTTCTTTTTCCTATGAAATATTAAAAATAGATCGATCTCAGTATTGTCAGCAACAGGCAAGATGCCTGTTCCACAAGAAATTCACTCTTTAGTGGAACAGGCATCTTGCCTGTTCCTAATTGTCAGCAACAGGCAAGATGCCTGTTCCACAAGAAATTCACTCTTTAGTG